>CANKTT010000121.1 GCA_947486505.1 Actinomycetota bacterium
ATGGTGAGCGTTCCAACAGCTTTATCGTGCAATCCTCGGCCATCGCGGTCCCAAATCAGGGCCGGAACAACTAGGCAGAGCATCGCGGTGCGGGCTAGCACCTTGAGGAACGTGATCCGCGAAGGACTTACTGAAATTAATTTGATACCAGCGATCTTGTAACCGAAAGTTGCCCCAGTTGTGGCAGTCAGCACGAGGACTTCGGCCGCAAAAATCCCTAAGGTGGCCGCCGCAAATCCTTCTGATCCATAAACCAAATCAGGGAAAACAAGATGAGTCACCAGGATCGCCGCGGTCCAATCCAAGGTGAGTGCAACTATTCGGCGACCCATTCGAGCAACGGAACCAATGCCCTGTTTAGGTAACCCAAAGCGCTGGCCCGGGTACCCAAAGTCCATGCCTTGATCCTCAAGGGCGGCTTTAGGCCCAGATAGCCAGGAGCCAATGTCTTTTCTGTCCACGCCCTAACTCTAAATCCAAGTTGGTGGCGGTGCTCAACGTGGCGGGGCTCACCAAGGTAATACCTGCAAGATCCGTTAACTCTTGGGTTAGGGAATCTCAAATGGGATTCGCTGTAACAAACACGAAACACTTGAGACACGGCGTTGAAATCCTCTCCCACTATTGTGAGTTCAAGGCCAGAGAAAACTCTGAAAACTGCACAAAACTACTTGGAGGATCAATGTCCAATCTTGGACTCAAAACCGCTGACGATGCACTTAAGTACATCAAGGAAAACAACATTCGATTTCTTGATGTCCGCTTCTGTGACTTGCCGGGCGTTATGCAGCACTTCAACGTGCCCGTTGAATCTGTGGACGCTGATTTCTTCGCAGGCGGCCAGATGTTTGATGGTTCTTCAATTCGTGGCTTCCAGTCAATTCATGAATCCGATCTAAAGTTACTGGCAGATGTAACGACTGCTTACGTGGATCCATTCCGCAAAGAAAAGACTTTAGTTATGAACTTCTCAGTTCATGATCCATTCTCCGACGAGCCATACGCTCGCGACCCTCGAAACGTTGCAGCAAAAGCTGAGGCTTACTTAACTTCAACTGGGATTGCAGATACTGCGTTCTTTGCTCCAGAAGCCGAGTTCTTTGTATTCGATTCCGCGCGCTTTAAGACCAGCACCAACGAATCGACGTACCACGTAGATTCCATTGAAGGTGCCTGGAATGCAGGCAATGAATTCAATGCAGATGGCAGCGATAACCGCGGATACAAGACACCGATTAAGGGTGGCTACTTCCCAGTTTCTCCAACTGATCAAATGGCTGATCTGCGCGATCAGATGGTTGTTCGATTAGCTGAAGTTGGATTACTAGTTGAGCGTTCACATCACGAGGTTGGCACTGCCGGTCAGATGGAAATCAACTACCGCTTTAACACTTTGCTTAAGGCGGCAGATGAAGTGATGTTGTTTAAGTACGTAATCAAAAACACTGCATGGGAAGGTGGCAAAACTGCCACCTTCATGCCAAAGCCACTTTTTGGCGACAACGGCTCCGGTATGCACGTGCACCAATCACTATGGACAAACGGATCACCGTTGTTTTATGACGAGCGTGGGTACGGTGGACTATCGGACCTTGCTCGCTGGTACATAGGTGGCATCTTGAAGCATGCGCCATCACTACTTGCCTTCACAAACCCAACAGTTAACTCCTACCGTCGTTTAGTGCCAGGGTACGAAGCTCCAGTGAACTTGGTTTACTCGCAACGAAATCGCTCTGCATGTCTTCGAATTCCAGTAACTGGAAGTAACCCGAAAGCAAAGCGAATTGAATTCCGTTGCCCAGATCCGTCGAGCAATCCTTACTTAGCGTTTGCTGCCATGTTGATGGCTGGACTAGATGGAATCAAGAACAAAATTGAGCCACACGCTCCAGTTGACAAAGACCTTTACGAATTGCCACCTGAAGAAGCTGCAGATATCCCACAGGTGCCGTCGTCATTGCCAGAAGTTCTCGATGCCCTGGAAGCAGATCACGAATACTTGCTTGAGGGTGGAGTTTTCACCAAGGATCTAATCGAAACTTGGATTGAATACAAGCGAACCGCCGAAATCGATTATGTGCGGTTGCGTCCACATCCGGCAGAATTCGAACTTTATTACGACATGTAAGCAAGCTTCTAGTCAGCAAAGGACACCAGTCATTAACTAAGGCAGGTGTCCTTTGTACTTCCCAGTTCAATAGAGTCAAGCCATGACCATCGCACAGCCAGGAACTTGGAAATCTCCAATTACCCCAGAGATGCTGTCCCAGGCAGGCATCTCTCTGGGCTTTACTCAGACATTTGTCGGCGATCTGTTTTGGGATGAATCCCGACCAGCTGAAAATGGTCGCAACGTCATAGTAAGTCGCCAGAACGGCGACATCTTGCCTGCGCCATGGAGTGCCACCACCCGAGTGCATGAAATGGGAGGTTTAAGTTGGCTGGTTTGTGTCTGGAATGGTCAGCCTGGTTTGTTGTTTGCGGAAAAAACTGATCAACGAATTTACTGGAAGCCAGTTGACGGCAGCCCCGAACCCATCACGCCTGAAAGTCCGTCAGGAACTCTAGCTCGTTACAGCGACTTTTTGATTCGGGGATCGCAAATTTGGTGTGTCCGAGAAGTTACTGAAGACACCAACACAACAAGAGACTTAATTGCAATTAGCGCTCCCAATGAAATCAGAGTGCTTGATTCGACTTCCCACTTTTATGCCCATCTTGCGTTATCCCCTGACCAGAACAAACTTGCCTGGATCACATGGGAACACCCGCAAATGCCTTGGGATGGCACCGAGTTGCGAATTGCCAAGGTTGATGAGGCTGGAAATCTTTTTGATCAGCAAGTGTGTGCAGGTGGCATCAGCGAAGCCGTTAACAGTCCCGTTTGGTCACCGAATGGAAATCTCTATTTCATAAGTGATGCTTCTGGATTCTGGAATGTTTGGGAGTTGAATCCTGACCACACAAAACAACAGTTGGTTTCTGAATCTGCTGAATGGGCACATCCAATGTGGCTTGTGGGCACTCATCTATTAAGAATTTTGGACAAGGGCCAACTTGTTGGCTTACATGGCAATCCCGCGTGCGAAAAAATTGCAATTATTGATCCCACGACAGGGACTTGGCGAGACCTTGATTGCGACCTGACGAATTTCTCTCATTTGAGTATTGATAAAAACCGCATATATGTAATTGGTGGTGGGCCAAAGACGCTTTCGGCTTTACACGAACTAGCTACTGATAATTCTTCGTCGGCAAGCGTCATAGCTGAAGTACTAGCGCCAATTGACCCGGAATTTCTACCTACCGCAGAGGCAAAAACTTTCCCAAGCGCGAACGGTCGGATAGTGCATGCCTTTGTTTCCCCCGCCACTAATCCAAATTTTGAAAGTGACCAGTTGCCGCCAGTAGTCATCACCGTGCACGGTGGCCCAACAGCAAACACCACGGGCGTTGCCTCGATTAAGCGTGCCTTCTTTACTTCGCGCGGATTCACAGTTGTCGATGTTGATTACGGTGGCTCAACTGGATACGGCAGGGCATATCGCGAAACCTTGAAAGGCCAGTGGGGCATCGTTGATACGGAAGATATCCTGGCTGTTGTTGCTGGCCTTGTTGCAGATGGTTTGGCTGACCCGACCAAGGTATTGATTCGTGGTGGCAGTGCTGGCGGCTACGCAGTGCTTAATGGATTAGTGCACAGCAAAGTTTTTGCCGCTGGTGCGAACTACTACGGCGTAGCAGAACTAACGACGTTAGCCCAAGATACACACGACTTTGAGTCTCGTTATCTTGACTCCTTAATCGGGCCTTACCCAGAGCGAGAAGATCTATACATCGAACGCTCTCCCCTAACTCACGCTGACAATTTAAGCTCACCCTTGATCATCTTCCAAGGCGCCGACGATCCAATAGTCCCGCCCTCACAATCTCAGGCGTTTCGCGATGCTTGTGTGAGAAATGGCATCAAGCACAAATACTTTGAATTTGAAGGTGAGAGCCACGGATTTCGAAAAAATCAAACAATTACGACATGTGCCATCGAAGAACTCAAATTCTTTGGCGAAGTTCTAGGGTTCGTCCCAGCAGATTAATCTAAACCGATAAGTTAAATTCATTAACGTTGCTAGCCCACCACACCTAAGGAGTCCCAATGATTGTTACCTACAAAGAAGATTTAGTAGGCGGACCTCGTCACCGCAAGGTTTCCACTGGGACGAGCCTTCGGATGCTGACGCGTGAAGAC
>CANKTT010000122.1 GCA_947486505.1 Actinomycetota bacterium
AACTAAAGGTCTAGTGCGGAAATAGAAAGGGACTGGTGGGATCCGGATTCGCGAATCTGCGAATACCGACAGAAAACAATGCTGGCGAATTTTGCCAGACACATCTGATCACCAGTGAGCCCTAGCTCACCCAATCGTTTGGACTTTTGTAATGGTTTTTTCACACACACCTTCACCGCACGTTTTGCCATCCCTGGCTGATGTTTGGGAAGGCTCATATTGGCTTGATGACGAAGTTGAACCTGAACATGATTCATCGAGAGTCGTCGGTAACTTAACGGCTGACCTACTTATTGTTGGTGGCGGATTCACTGGACTGTGGGCTGCGATCGAAGCTAAAGAACATAATCCAGATCTTGATGTGGTTTTGGTCGAAGGTAATGCAGTAGCGCGCGGTGCCTCCGGCCAAAACGGTGGTTTTGTGGCCGCTTCACTTACGCATGGTTTTGCTAATGGACTAGATCGCTGGCCAAATGACATTGCCAAGCTGACTCAACTTGGGCAAAAAACTTAAATGAAATGGAACAGTTTGTAATCGATCGCAAAATTGATTGCGACTGGATGCGCGTTGGCGAAATGGATGTAGCCACCGAAGATTATCAAGTCGATGAACTTCAAGAGTTTGTTGAAGTTGCAAAGCCATATGGCCAAGAGTTGGTTTGGCTAGATCAAGACGAAACTCGTCGTCGCCTGAATTCACCGACTTACCTTGGCGCATTGTTTGATCCTGACAGTGTGGCAATTTGCGACCCGGCGCGTTTAGCTTGGGGACTTCGTGACACGGCGCTTCAAATCGGAGTGCGAATCTATGAACACAGCAAAGTAGTTGACTTAGACGAACGTGGCGATCGGGTTACCGCAAAGACCGAATTCGGTAGCGTAACAGCGCCAAAGGTACTTCTTGCAACCAACGCATTCCCGCCACTACTTCGCCGCCTTAAGTATCTGATTGTTCCGGTTTACGATTCTGTTTTAGTTACGGAAAAACTGAGCGAACAACAACGTCGCGATATTGGTTGGGCTGGCAATGAAGGCGTTAGTGATAGTGGCAATCAATTTCATTACTATCGACCAACCGAAGATGGCCGAATTCTTTGGGGTGGTTATGACGCTACTTACCATTTCCGCAGTGGCTTTGGAGTCAAGCATGAACACTCAACAAAGTCTTGGCCAAAACTTGCTGACCACTTTTTCTCAACTTTCCCACAGCTTGAAGGTTTACGTTTTGAGTATGCCTGGAGCGGTGCGATTGATACCTGCACCCGCTTTAGCGCCTTCTGGGGAAGTGCGATGAATGAAAAAGTCGTTTATGTGGCTGGCTACACCGGACTTGGCGTTGGCGCATCCCGATTTGGCGCGCAAGTATCGATCGATAAGTTACTGAATCGCGATACCGATCGACGAAACCTCGAGATGGTTAATACTTTGCCAATCCCATTCCCACCTGAGCCATTTAAATCAGCTGGAATCAATTTCACTCGCTGGTCTCTGGATAAAGCGGATCGCAATAAGGGTAAGCGAAACCTGTGGCTTCGATCGCTAGATCGATTTGGTATGGGATTTGACAGTTAAATTCCGGTCCAAGTTGTAAAGTCAGAGGCATGGCGACTGGATTTGTTTGGGAAGAGCTTTATGGCTGGCACAGTACCGGCTCTAACACTGGACAAATTCCTGCAAGTTCCATAGTCCAGCCATATCAACACTTTGAAAGTCCGGAAACTAAAGTTCGATTCGCTTCCTTAGTTGAAGTCTCAGGACTGGCCAAAGACTTGGTCCGCATTCCTGCGATTCCAGCCACAGAAGAAGATTTACTGCGGGTTCATACCCGAGAGCATCTGGATCGAATCAAGCGAGAAAGTCTAAATCCAAAAGGTGGCGACGCCGGAGATGGCGATTCTCCATTTGGATCGGGCGGATTTGAAATTGCAGCTCTTGCCGCAGGTGGAGCAATAGCTGCGCTGCGGGCTGTAGTTTCTGGCGAAGTTAACAATGCCTATGCGTTAGTGCGCCCACCGGGACACCATGCAATTGCGTCAACGGGAATGGGTTACTGCATATTTGCAAACGCAGCAATTGCAATTGAGAACGTGCGCGCAACTATGGGCGTGCAACGAGTTGCAATTGTGGATTGGGATGTGCACCACGGAAATGGAACGCAGGACATTTATTTCTTAGATCCAGATGTCTTGTGCATTTCGATCCATCAAGACAATTTGTATCCAGCAAACAGTGGATTGGTTGATGAGATCGGCGACGGATTGGCTGCCGGTTCAATAATCAATATTCCGCTACCAGCAGGCTCTGGAATCGGTGCATACAGCTCGGCATTTGACAGAGTAGTTTTGCCAGCGATTCGTCGATTTAATCCTGATGTAATTGTGATCACTTCTGGTTTTGATTCGAGTGCATTCGATCCACTTGCCCAGATGCTGTTAACTGCTGCAGGTTATAGCGAGCTAACCAAAAAGATGCTTTTACTAGCAGATGAAGTCTGCTCCGGTCGAGTCATGATGACGCATGAGGGTGGATACTCGCCGGTTTATGTACCTTATTGTGGGCTTGCAGTTCTTGAGGAGATGTCTGGTATCAAAACTGGCATGAATGATCCTTATGGACACGCCTTTGAGAATTTGCCAGATCAGAAACTTTCGGCTGCTCAAGCGGATCGCATATCTCAAGTAGTAGCGATCCACGCTTTGTAATGATTAGTCGAATCTCTTTATTTGGCCAAGAATCAATCCCTCAGTAATCGCTCTGGCTGCGGCAGCAGCTCGATTTGGCGCACCTAACTTATCGAGAATATGTTCGATGTGAGTTCCTACTGTTCGCGAACTGATTTGCAATGCGGCGCCAATTTCCAAGTTTGATAAACCGTTTGCCGCCAGAGTTAAGACTTCGAGCTCACGATGTGTCAATGGGCCAACATCTGCGACATCTAGCGAGATAACTGCTGACATTGGTTGGTTATCACCACGACACGGCATTACTCGAATTCTAAACATGTCATCATTTAGATCTTGTGGCCAAATAAATGAACTCCAAGAATTCATACTGGCATTTTGATGTGCGTAGGAAATCAAATCGCTGCCCGGTTTAAACAAGTCATGGTCGGGTAATCCAGGTAGCGCGATCGGATTGCCATCAGCGCTGATACCAACAGCGGATTGTCCAGAACCAATCAACATAGAAAGCCATTTTCCTGATTGAGTTTGATCAGCCATGTTTGCTAGCGTGCTACAAAGACTGCCGATTGCATCGCGGGCTATATCTGAAGGGTGTTCCGGAGATGTTGTTGAGAGATTGATGACTCCAGTAACTCGACCATCTGTTGTGCGAAGGCACATAGTTAAGCCTTCGCTATATCCTGCAGGAACTAAAACATCTCCAACAGCCCAGTTATCAAATGGATCACCAGGTAGATCCTTCATTCGAACTGGGCGTCCAGTGATCGGCAGCGCCAGAGCTTTCATTAATTCCGTGAATCTTTGACTGTGTAAATGGCTAAGTACGTCAGAGTCGTAACCGACACTTGCCAGCGGAGTAACTTCTCCAGTAATTGGATGCAAGGTGTTTATCTCTGCCGCATCAAATGGAATGAGTTTGCGAAGTTCTTCAAAAACTGCGCTTGCCCGCGCTGCTTGCGGAGCTTGCTCCGATGCAACTGCTGCCACACGACCAACGACGTCCATGGCCTGAGTAAGCGAAGGGGTTGACATACCGAAATAGTGGCAGAATTAAGGGGTTCCTGTACCTATTATTCGGAACCTAATCATTGGCTGTAACCAAATTGTTGTCTGAAATGACCATTTGGTGTTTTTAAGAAACCCTTTATTTGCAGGATTTTTGGGACAAATCTCGATATCGTGCATTAAATATCCGCCATTTGACGGATAACTCAAGGGCAACAATAAGAGGACTATTGACCCAATCGAGCGCGGTCCCGCGCTCCCTGTCATGCGTGGAGGACGAAAGTGATTCGATCCAAGACATCAATAAGGGTTGCCAGTCTGGCAGCCGCGGCAGCATTACTTGCTGCTTGTGGTGGCGGTTCTGGGGATGCCTCAGCAACCGGTTCTGCAACAGCCGCTGCACCAACAGGTGAACCGATTGTTATCGGTGCACCATTTGCACAGTCCGGTCCGGCAGGTATTGCGGATCATAAAGATTGCTGGAACGGAACAGATCTTGCAATCGAAGAAATCAATAATGCTGGTGGT
>CANKTT010000123.1 GCA_947486505.1 Actinomycetota bacterium
GTAAGTACGAACGCCGTGGTCTTGCCAAGTTCGCAAATGATCTAAGGCACGATCTGGTCTGCGATTAAGGATGTTATAGCCGATGTCAGATCGTGGTCCCAGTAATGCAATCAACCCATGTTCGCCAGCCAACCGCAATAGCTCCTGGCGATTAATTTCTGGGTCTTCGCGAGAATCTTTATGAGCCTGGGAAATAACAGCACATAAACCAGCCCAACTGAGTTTGTCGTGCGCTAACAGAGTTACTCGTGGCCGCTCTGGTTTAACCCACTTTCCACCATGTGCTGGAGTTGGCAAGTACGGCTGTGGAGTTTCTAGCGCAATGTCGACACCAAGTATTGGTGAGACATTTGAGCTAGCGCAGGCATGAATAAAGCTGACTGCGCCAGCTACGGTTTCTCGATCTGTCAAAGCAATTGCAGGTTGGTCAAATTCAGCTGCGCGAACCACTAAGTCTTGTGGCGTGCTTGTGCCATAACGCATCGATAGTGCTGATGCCACATGCAGGTGAATAAAGTCTTGATCCATAACTTGCTTTACGACCTACTTAGCAGTCGATGCAGTACGGCGCTTTAACTGAATTACATTATTTGGAATCACGGCTTGCGCAGCGACATTAGTTGGCAAAGTTAGCTGTCTTGAGACGCCAAGTTTTTCAGAAACTAAATCGATAAATTCATGTGCATCTCGAACTAAGTCATCTGCTTCTCGCGGCGTAACTGCGCCACCAAGACCAACTTCAGCAGCAGCACGTTTGCCTGCTCCGGCTGCAAAATATTGCGCCCACTCAGTGAACTCCGGAGCGACTTTAATTACTAAAGTCCAAACGCTAGTCGGTCTGCCCCTATTGGGCTTACGCGAATGACTATTTGGTCTGGCGTAAGCCGCCAATAAAGCTGCAGCCGCGCGTAATGCAGCAAGGTGCGCAGCCACGTATTTCTCGCCTGCGCGCGATGATGTGATTGCCGCATCTAAGCTGCGCAATGCGCCACCAAGCAAATCAATGCTGGCTACTGTCACTTGCACTTCGTCTGTGGTTTGAGCACTCATGTTTCCTCCAATAACTCTGTTAATAAAATCTGTTAGTTAAAAATCAATCCATGACGCGACGAATGAACCAGCGCTGATCGCTGTTTGCTATGTCATACACACCGGAGTTAGGTGTGTCAGTGTCACAGGCGCCGGAGTTAGGCGTGTCCGTGTCACAGTCGCCGGAATTGTTTTGGGTAGCCTGATCAGCTGCTTCAATTCGCCAGACTTGCCACTCTCGGGTTTGGCGAGTGCGCCACCAAGGAGCGGCCTCAAGCCAGCTGAACAAAATTGCCAGCACGACATACCTGCGGCCACGCCAACTAAACCAATTAGGCGCACCATCGGCGTCGGTGTTCACATGAGCCAGGGATTTAGAGCTGGCACCGTAGTTGCGGGACATAACAAGCCTTTCGAACATTTGTTCGAACAGCATAAGGCTAGCGGCAGACAAGTTTCCAGTCTTTGAAAAAATCCCTATAAGTAAGGGATATACCGCATCTCTCTAGGGATATAGAGGCTTTAAGGGTCTATAGATTAAAGGCGCTGACTACTTGGCCAATTCGAGCGGACTGTTCCGGCTGGCATTCTTGGCCAGGCAGAGCGTCCCAGGTTGGAGTAATTGAGTCTTCGATTCCAGTCTTTACGCCAGAGAGTGTCTCGAGTACCGCTAAGCCACAGTACGGAACGTAAAACGGTGAATAGCCACCTTCGTGAGTCATGATGATTTTGCCATCACATACTTCATCTGCGATTGCCATTAGCTCTTGCGTCATAGCTCGGTAACCCGTTGGGGTTACTTGCATGCGGCCTAATGGGTCAGCGGCGCTAGCGTCAAAGCCGGAAGGCACAACAATTAACTCTGGCTTAAATCTGCGTAACGCCGGGACCACAACTCGTTGCATGGCCTCTAGATAAGCTCCGTTTCCAGAACCTGGTTGAAGTGGCACATTGATTGCAAAACCAGCGCCGTCGCCTTCACCGCTATCTGCAACGTGTCCACTGTTGGCCGGGAACAAACCATCTTGGTGTAGCGAAATAGTTAGCACGTTTGGATCGCTGTAGAAAATTTCTTGAGTGCCATTGCCGTGGTGAACATCCCAGTCAACAGTTGCAACACGCTTTACGCCTAATTCGGCTTGCGCAAACTTAATTGCAATCGCGGCGTTTGCAAAAATGCAAAATCCCATTCCTGTAGTTGGTCGGGAGTGATGACCTGGCGGACGGATAAGAGCGTAGGCATTGCGAACTGTGCCATTAACTACTGCGCGAGTTGCTTCGATTGCACCGCCTGCGGCAAGTAACGCAATTTCAAAAGATCCACGTCCAAAAGGTGATGTGCCATCCCCACAATCTCCACCTTTAGGCTGAGCGCTTTCAGATTTAATGCGTTCAAAGTAATCTTTGGTGTGAACTCGCAAGACTTGTTCTTCAGTCGCTGGGATAGCTGAAATTCGATTCAGACTCTTGGTAAGGCCAGAAACTTCAAGCAAGGATGCAAGACGAACCTTAGTTTCAGCGCTCTCAAAGTGCTGGTAAGGCTGCACATCAATGCCTGGAGTTAGTAACCCGGCTGCCGTGCCAGTATCGTGCCAGCCATAAAGCTCTTCCCATACATAGCCAGTTGTCATTTGCTACTCCTTAAAGATATTGCGAGCCTAACGCCACGACTTTTCATCTTCTGTCCATGCCCCACCAGGAAGTCCACCAGGTTTAGAAAATGCATCAAGAATATTCTTGGTGATTCGGGCGACATCATTTTGATATCCAAAGCTCGGTAATGCACTAGTCCAAGCAATTGAGCCAGTTGAAAATACGGCGCCGTTGTTTCCTGCAGTGAAGTAAGTCATATCTGCTCTTACTGCAGGGTTTTGAGTGCCAAGCAACCCTGGGTGATGGAACATGATGTCTTCATGTACTCCCGGATAGTTATCAGACCAGTTAGTTGAGGAACCCAGCAACTTAGTGTGCGGCGGAGTTCCCAATAGCAAGTCATAACGTTCGGTCTCTAGGCCAGCTGCGCCACCAAGAGCTAAACCGTGATCACCGAATTTTTCACCTTCAACACCATCGAAAATCCAAGAAACTGATTTGTGATAGCTATCTGGCATTCGGTAGTAAGGATGGCAGGCATCAAATCCTTGAGTTGTAAACCCAACACCAGTTAACTTCTGTGGCGCTCGACCACGATTTCGCCAAATGCCACCGCGTTCAGCCGAAGTTGCGTGGTAGTACTCACCAGGTTCAGCTTGCCAGGCGCGCATTCCTGCTTCACCTTTTCGCACTTCCATGACTTCTGGTTCGCCATCACGATAAGAGATGACCCAGTAGAAGCCATTGCCACCCATGTACATCAGGCGACCACCAGTTGAGATGTACTCCTCTAATACATTTAGCCCGAATTCATTCCAATACTCCGGATGAGATCCAGTGATGATTACGGAATAGTTCTTTAGCCAATCAAGACCTTCGCGCATTAAGTCATGGTCTGTGGCGATTTCAAAGTCATAACCTTCATGCTCCATCCAGGCAGTGGCCGATAAGTCACGCGGGAATTGCCAGGTGGTTCCAATTGCAGACGAGCGCCAACGCGGCCGCATGTTCAGAATTGGACGTAGCCATGATGTGTAACACACACCTTCACCATCGGCGTAGTGATCATACGTTGAACGCCCGTACTTGGGATCCTGGAAATAGTCGGCTTCGGTTTTAGTCAGCACTGCCGGATGAGATCCAATTGCCTGGGCAACTGGAACATGGTGCACAATCATTTCGTTTGCATACGCAAGATAAGAGCTCGTTGGATACAAGTACAAAATTCTTGCCTTTGGCTTTGCGGCTCGAACAAAGAATGGAATGTGATCTTCAACGTCGCCAATTCGAATCCGTGCGGCATACGCGGCACTCTTTAGACCTGCTGGCACGGTCCAACTAAATGTCTTGTCCCATTCGCAATCAATTACTGAATCATCATGGAATGCAATGCCACCATATTCTTTTGGTGCTACGCGCCAGTCATCGTGTTTGCCAGACCAGTTGTATCCAGTCATAGCTCGAATTGGACGCTGGACACCTTCTCCGTGAAGTTGGTTTGAAGACACGTCAATGACAGTGTCACCGATTCCGTTTTCGCCATAGCCTTCGGTTGTGTCCCAGGCTGCGATTAA
>CANKTT010000124.1 GCA_947486505.1 Actinomycetota bacterium
ACACTGGCATCACCGTCTCGGCCTTTTGCTAACACAGACACTGGTTCGGTGACAGCGTATTGATGTTCCATGGAAACAAGTGGCAATACTACGCCAGCGGTGGCTGCAATTGAGTTACCCCAGCCACCAGCAGCAATTACAACTAAGTCTGCAGCAATAACACCAGTTGTCGTTCTAACGCCCGTAACTTTTGATCCAACCGTTTCAATGCCAGTTACCGTGGTGTTGCCGATAAATGTTGCGCCATTAGATTGCGCACGTTCGCCTTGAGCTTGCGCTCCCCTAAGTGCTTTGCCGATACCTTCACCGGTTGTGTGAAAACCTCCGATGAAAGTTGTCGGGTCCAACAATGGATTTAAACTTGCGCATTCTTCTGGTGACAACATCTCAGCGCTAAATCCCCAAGACGCTGCAAATTCAGTACGGCGAACTAAATAATCGAGTCGTTCTTGAGTTAACGCTACTTCTATGGATCCAACAGGATAAAAGCAAGGCTGACCAGCAACATCCATGCTCAAAAGTTTTGTAATTGTGTAATCGGCAAACCTATGCATCATCTTGGAAGTGCTGGTTCGAGTGACTAAGCCTGGTGCATGCGAGGTAGCGCCACCGGTTTTCCAGATTGGACCTTGATCGACAACGGTGACATCGCGCTGCCCAAGTTGCGTTAATTCATCAGCCAAGCCAGTACCAGCGATGCCGGCCCCAATAATTACAATCTTCAAATTTGCCAATTCATACTCCAGAATCAGGTGTTGCGAGAATGCTACCCAATATTGCTATCTGCTACCTTTTAAGAGGCTAAATCGAAGATTTCGGATTGGCTTTGTTGTTCTCAACGGAGGAAGAATGACTTCAACAACCGCTGCAAAGCGTCCAGCTATGGTGACTTTCATCGCCGCATTGATCTGGGTTATCGCAATCTTTAACGTTGGATTCGGTGTACTTATGGTCCTATCGCCGATCGGCGAAAACCCAACAGTTCTTGATGCTGCTGGTGGACTTTCTATCGAAATCTCAACTTTCTACCTATTGCTCAACGGCCTGCTATCTATCGTGCTTGGCCTTATATATGTAACCATCTCCAAGATGATTCTGATTGGTTCCCGATCTGCTCAGGTCGTTATTCAGGCACTCGCTGTAATCAATATCATCTTTGGCTTCATGCGCTTGCCTTACGGCTGGGTACCAATCGCACTAAACGCGATTGCCCTACTCGTTGTCAGCACTTCCAAGGCAAACGCTTGGTTCAAGACCGCCGAGTAACTTTTCCAAGTAGACAGCTCGCATCGTTATCGGTGCGGGCTGTTTTGGATTTAGTGGCTAGAAAGTTCCACTGATCTCTTGCCAATTACTGCAACAGCAATAACAGTTGCAAGCAGCATTGGAATCCAAGTAGATGATGGGAATAATACGAATCCAAGGAGCAAGGCCAGTGCAGGCCTGCGAATACCAACTGCGCTGGCTGCCACAAATCCTGCTGCCACCAATCCGAGCGTTGCCGAACTATTTACTAATTCAGCAACTACCAATGCTGTACCAGCTCCGATGAAAGCAAGCGGGAAAATCTGACCTCCATACCAACCACCAGCAAGGCATGCAATTAGTACGAGTGTCTTTAGGGCAACAACAATTAATAGGTTGCCCATGCCGATTGGTGAATCGAGAATTTCTTGAATCTCATGGTGTCCCGAGAACAGCACTAGTGGAGTAACTACCGCACTTGCTCCAAGAATCAATCCACTTATTAATCCCGCAGGGATGTCACCACCAGGAATCTTAGAAACGACCAACTCACGCGCCTTTGGTGTAGCTCGAACAATCGCAAGTCCTAGAGAGGATGCGAGTAGAGCGATGGCAGAAACCCAAATTAAGTCGATACCGAATCCGACCTCACTGGAATTGGTCGAGGTGAATTGATGGATTCCGATTTCAGGCAATAACTTTGTAATTACAAACAGCGAAGAGATTGCCGCCAAAATTTCAGGCCCTCGAGCAATGATGCGCTGACCAATATTACGATTCTTAGTCTTTTCTTCACTTTCAAGTCCAGCAAGTACTAGTGGCACACCGAACAACACACCAAGGGATCCTGCTACTGAGAGCTCTACGACTCGGGCTTGAGTCACTTTCAATATGTGCGATAGTCGAGAACTTAACTGTGCGACCAATGCAATCAGCGGCGCCTCAGGGCCTAACGGTCCACCAAATCCAAGTGAAACAACACCAAGACCAGCGCGACCAAAGATCAACCTGGCTGGTGGTGCTTGTTTGGTTTCAACTTCTTCCATGTCAGCGATGGCTTCAGTCAAGTCATGCACTTCAGACCTAGATTTCTCGGCCAATTGATTCATTAACCCGACTAACAAACCACCAGCTACACAAATGCCAATCACTACGGACGAATTGATTCGTTCTAGCTCCGAGGTCCAGATGACTACTTTCGCTGTCTTTACCGCGAACAAGAATCCAATCGAAATTAGCCCAACACCAGCACCAAGCACCGCTGCAATCAAATAGACCTTCGGGTTGTCTACATCTAATGATTTACCCTGCGTTTGCTCGGACATATTTGGAAAGCATAACGGACTAATCGGACCTGTCTTGCAGGAAAACTGTCTATTGAGCGGATATTCTGAGAATCAAAAGAGTTTAAGACTGGAGAGAAAATGAAGCGCGGAGTTAATTGGTGGGTGACATCCTCGCCCAAGTTTTTGCAGATAATGGGCCTTCTGTTCTTAGGAGCCTACGCACTTCCAATCATTAATCCAGAATTGTCATCGAATCTTGTGGCTACCTGTAAGTGGGTCCTAGTAATCGTTTGGGTACTTTTTGCGATCGATTACTTTGTTCGACTTTCTGTAGCTGAAGACAAGAAAAAGTACTTTAGATCTAACTTACTTGACTTTGCTGCAGTAGCACTTCCGGTCTTGCCCCTGCTTCGTGCAGTGCGTGCGCTAGTTGCCGTTACTTCTGTTTCTCGCAAGACCTCGGCTTCCCGGAGCCGCGATGTGACAACATCAGTAGTGGTATTGGCAGTTGCCACTTGGTTTGTTGCCGGTCTAGCGGTAACTGAGGCTGAGCGCGGAGTGATTGGGGCAAACATAGAGCATGTTGGGGATGGCTGGTGGTGGGCCTTGACCACAATGTCAACCGTGGGTTACGGAGATGAATTTCCTATATCAACATCAGGTCGCATTGTTGGCGTGGCATTGATGATCATGGGCGTTGCATTGCTAGGGACCATTACCGCTGCATTGGCATCCAATTTCAATGGCGCTCGCAATGCCCAGGATAAAGCCGAAAACGCAGAACTATCAACAAATGAATCTTTGCTGAATTCAAAACTGGATACGGTATTGCGCGAACTTGAAACTCTAAAGAAGGCTATTTCAGAACAAGAAAAATCCAAGTAAATCTTGTTGCTAGCTATTCTTGAATGAGTTCGCTTAAATCTGGTGGCACGTCAACACTATGCGCAATCAAGTCTTCGGAGTTTATGTATTCCAGTGCGGCCTCGTTAGTCGCAGCTAGGACTACCCCGCAGGCAGCGCCATCTTCAAGCGCTTGCTGCCAGCGTGGCGCACAAACTGCCCAGCGATCCCCTGGCTTTAGACCCGCAAATCCAAATTGTGGCGCTGGAGTTGAAAGGTCATTACCAACAGACTTTTGATGCTCCAAGAATTCAGCGGAAACAACAGCGCAAACAGTATGGCTACCAAAATCAGATTCGTCGGTTGTAGTAAACCCATCCCGAAAATAACCGGTCACAGGATCTAACCCACACAACTCCAATGGCTCTCCAAAGACATTTTTTTGCATAGTTCTAGACTCTCACAATTTCAGAAAACTGGCAGTAAGCCGTGATGTCGAGCCCCGGAATTTAAGAAGGCAAATTCTTGCTGGCTTCAATTGCACGGATTTCCCTGCCATCAATCATCATCAAATAGATCAAGGTTGGGATCAAATCAATACTTCGCTTAAGCAGCCATTTTGTTCCGCTAGTAAGCAGCCAAATGAGATCGTCTTTCTGAGTTCTAATTGATTGCGTTGGCAGGGTATTTGACACTCGCAGTGGCAAGTTCAAGTGATTGCGGATCATGTCTGCGATTAGTTGATGTCCTAGA
>CANKTT010000125.1 GCA_947486505.1 Actinomycetota bacterium
ACAGACTTTGCACCTTCGATGTAACCGGCTTCAAAAGCCTTGATTAGATCGATTTCCATGCCACCGATGAAGCCGATAACACCGGACTGCGATGCAGTTGCTGCGATAACACCAGTTAGGTATGAACCCTGCTCTGCAGCAAAGATCAACGAACCAACGTTTGGTGATTCAACAACTGAGTCAACGATTGCGAAAGTTGTTTCTGGGAACTTAGGTGCGACAGCAGCTAATGCTGTGCTGTATGCGAAGCCAACTGCGATAACTGGGTTGTATCCACCATCAGCAAGAAGGGTTAAAAGTTCTTCGCGAGTTGCGTCAGTTGCGCTTGATCCCGAGTTAACTTCCTTGATTTCTACACCAAGTTCTGTCTGAGCCTTTGAAAGACCAGCGAATGCAGCATCGTTGAACGAACCGTCACCCTTACCGTCTTGGTCATAGGCCATACCGACTTTAACGGCTGCTGCTGTTGGCTCTGATGCAGTTGGAGATGCACTTTCAGCTGTATCGCCACTTGATCCACAAGCTGCAAGCGCCAATGACGCTACAGCCAGGATTGAGGCAAGTTTTACACCCTTCAACACGGAGGGCTCCTCTCTTAATGACACTGCGACATTCGCAATATCTAGTGAAAGTGTACGTTGCCTAACTTTTTAGCGCTCAATCGGCGCACTTATTCCAAAATCTGTCACCAACCCGTGATCTATAAATCTGGTATTGAGTCACTCCAGTAACACAGACCACAATTTGGTTGGGTGAACACCCAAACTTCGAAAGGTGCAGTTATTGTGAGCACGTGCGCACACTCATAACGGAACACCCATTGATAGCTCATAAGTTAACTGCATTACGAGATGAGAGAACCGATTCACCGACTTTTCGACGTTTGACTGATGAATTGGTCACCTTGCTTGCTTATGAGGCGACTCGTTCGATTCGAATAGAAGCAGTTACTGTGCAAACTCCGGTTGCTCAAGCCCAAGGTGTGCGATTGAGTGATCCGACACCAGTTGTGATTCCGATTCTGCGCGCGGGCCTTGGAATGCTCGATGGCATGACGCGCTTACTTCCGACTGCCGAAGTTGGGTTCTTGGGAATGGTTCGCGATCATGACACTTTGCAACCAACTACTTATGCAGATCGAATTCCAGGTGACTTAAAGGGTCGACAAGTGTTTTTGCTGGATCCAATGTTGGCAACCGGCGGAACCTTGATCGCGGCAATTGATCTGATGCTGGAGCGTGGCGCAAATCAAATCACTGCAATTTGTTTGTTGTCTGCACCGGAAGGAATTGCAGCAGTTGAAGCAGCCTTGGCTGGCAGAGATGTTGATGTCACGTTAGTTACAGCTGCTGTTGACCTAAAACTAAACGAAAAGGGTTACATCGTTCCAGGTCTTGGCGATGCCGGCGACCGATTGTTTGGTGTTGTTTAACATAATTCTGAATATGCGCTTCATCTTGGAACGCGAGACAATAAGCAAGTGAACGAGATCAATACCGACGTATTAGTTGTAGGAGCTGGACCTGCGGGTTCTTCAGCTGCAACTTACGCAGCGCGCGCTGGCCGCCAGGTTGTATTGATCGATTCCGCGACTTTCCCGCGCGATAAACCATGTGGTGATGGCCTAACTCCGCGCGCAATTGCTGAACTCAACGCAATCGGACTAAGTGAATGGCTATCCGGCCGAGCTCGGAATCTGGGCCTTCGCGCTGCTGGATTCGGACAAGAATTGTTACTGCCTTGGCCAGGTGGCTCGTTACCTGCCTATGGTGGCGCAGCACCACGACTGGAACTTGATGAACAGATCATGTTTATTGCAAAAGCAGCCGGTGCAACTGTGCTCGAAGGACATAGCGCAACAGATGTCGTGATCGAAGCCGGTGCAATCAAATCTGTGATTGTGAAAACTGAAACCGGGAATGTAACTATCAATGCCAATTTAGTAATCATTGCTGATGGCGCTCGTTCCCAACTCGGACGCAAACTTGGTCGTGAGTGGCATCGTGACACTGCTTATGGTGTTGCAGCGCGTGGCTATATAAAGAGCGAACGTCATGATGATCCATGGATCTCATCGCACTTGGAGTTACGTGATGATAAAGATGAAATTCTTTCCGGCTACGGTTGGATCTTTCCACTTGCAAACGGTGAAGTAAATGTTGGCGTTGGAACTCTTGCAACAAACAAACGACCTGCGGATGTAAACCTTCGCGCATTGATGAACACCTATGCAGATCAACAGCGCGAAGACTGGAAACTTTCTGGCGACATTCGCATGCCTTGGTCATTTTTATTGCCAATGGGTGGAGCCGTTTCAGGAATCGCAGGCAAGAACTTTATGTTTGTTGGTGATGCCGCTGGTTGCGTTAATCCACTCAATGGTGAAGGTATTGATTACGGATTAGAAACTGGCCGCTTAGCTGCGCAGATGTTAGACACCGAAACTGATTTTACGGTTGCCTGGCCAGCAGAACTAAGAACTCATTACGGTTATGCATTCTCGATCGCCCGCCGACTCGCTGGCTTGTTAACAGTTCCAGGTTTGTTGCCCAAGGCTGGACCAGTTGGAATGCGTTCGCGCACTGTAATGAAGCTTGCACTGCGAGTTATGGGCAACCTGGTTACTGAAGAAGACTCAGATGCGCTTGCACGAGTGTGGCGCACGGCTGGACGGTTGTCAGTTAAGTTCGACGATCGCGTGCCGTTTCCAGCTGCGGACGTGCGGGTTTAGCTTTAAATGGCGAGCAAGTGTCGAGTCTGCGGTGAAAATCTTCAACCCCCTTCTATACGCAGAAATCCACTTTGGGGGGTTACGCAATGGGAGAGCGAAACTCACTGCAAACGCTGTCTCGATCCTGAACCAACAACCTGCCCCTTTTGTTTACACGTGATTAGCGACGACGCGACAAAGTGCTCGTATTGCGGCAGCCACATAGAACGAATGCTTGAGTCAGATTAAATGATTAATTCAAGTGTTCCTGGTCCTGGTTTGTGGGAATACAGATTTACTAAATCAAATGATGTAGAAGGGCTATGGGTTCTTCAATGTCATGATGCAAAAACCGCAGTTACATCCGCGCCTCTGAGCCTGACATTCGACGGTGAGTTGGCAGCTTACGAATGGATAATTCGTGCATTTCAATTAGAGAAACATTCGGTAAATGCATATTTGCGAGGCGAAGTAGATGCAGACATAGCTGGGCCTGTCATCTATGAAATTTATAAATTAGGTATGCCAGACGAGGAATCAACTCTTTGGTTTTATGGCCAGTTTCTTGGGGCTCACCCGTTGCCCGTAGCTGCGAACTTACTCAGCTTTTGAAGTGGGTTCTGCAGGAAGTTGTTTTCTGCGCTTAACGTTCCACACCGATATGATTCCCAGGGATGTAGGAATCAATGCAATTACGAACCCATTTCCTTCGCGCAGTGAAAAGCCAACTAAGACTCCGCTCACAACTGAGATGCCAGAGAAGACATAGGTAATGATCTCGGATACTCGATTCCTAAACCACGAACAGACAAAGGCGATCATGCCGGACCCGTATACGGCCAAGAGGATTATGGATGCCAGTAGTGCGAGACTTTCCATTTGTAATCCTTACCTAGGGTTTCAGAGTAACACAGATTGCGCAGAATTTGTGGAAAACTCTCAAACGTAAGACATTTATGGTTAGCTGCAAGCAAATTTGCTCCATAGAAATACCTGCAGAGAACTAACGCTTAGTAATTCGAAATGCTGAAGTTTCAAACGTAATTGGTAAGTACCCTGTCTTGGTTAGTCTGATCCGCACCGAAAGGTTTTTATTGAAGTCAGAAGCGACTACTTTGTAACCTTTTCCAGTCTTGCCTGAAATAGCTTTGCCGTTGCGGAGCCATTGATAGGAAATGTTGGCAGTTGGCCTTGGTCTCAGATTAGCTAAAACCAAATTTGCTCCTACCTGTTTTAAGCCAGAAATACTCGGATAGTTATTCACCTGAAAAGTTTTAAACGTTAGCGAAGTTTGATCTTGTGAAGTGTCAACATTCCACCAATCTTTAGGTTGAAATTCTGCTCGATAGAGATGAGTACCATCTGGCACTGATCCCGCGACATATTTCGAAATTCCCTGCTCATCTACATCAA
>CANKTT010000126.1 GCA_947486505.1 Actinomycetota bacterium
GTCTAGCAATTGTTTGTGTGAAACTGAATCGTCGTATCGCTCGATGTGGGCAAACAGTGAAAACTTCATAGTCATATCCTCTTACCTTCCAGCCTTACGTGGTTACGGTTTGCGTAAATGTGGCTAAGGTCGCAGAAACTTCCTCAGGTGCAGTCAAAGTCATCATGTGTCGGTGGCCCGTTAAGACCTTTGACGAACCATTTGGTGCCAAAGCTGCCATGGCCAAACTCATTTCCGGTGTTGAGTTGGGGTCACCATCAGCCGTGAAAAACAAGGCTGGAGCTGTAAGTATTGCCAAAGTCTGAGCATGTGCCTGATCTGAGTTGGCAAAAACTGAGTAGGCCGCTTGATAGCCACTCGGATTTACCTGCAGAAGTAAGTCGCGGGCAAGTGCTTCAGCTTCTGGAAACTCATGTGCTCCAGATTGACCAAACCAGCGTTCCAGGGTTTCATTTAGGTTCACACTGACACCGCCTGCTGCTAAGTCAGCAGCTCTTTTCTTAACGGCAGCACTTTGTTCAGCAGTTCGATCGAATACGGCATTCAAAGCACAGACTCCAAGGCAGGCACCTGGGTTATTGATTGCAAAATCTAGGGCGATTAGTGCACCCATCGAATGGCCAACAACGACTACAGATTCAATTTCAAGTTCAGCCAGTAAATCAACAAGTTGCTGGGTGTAGTCACCAAGGTTCAATTCACCCTGAGGTAGAACACTTTCACCGTGACCCCACATGTCATAGATCAAAACATCAAAATTTTCACACAACAGATTTACTTCAGGTGCCCAGACTGATTTGTTCATTCCAACACCATGAAGAAGAACTAACGTCGGACCATTGCCGCAACGACTCCATGCGGTGCCGTTGGAAGTCTTGCCAGAAACTATTGATTCAGGAAGAGCAAAACTAGTTGGCATTACTTCCAAGATCCTTAAGATCCTGGTAGCGATCACCAATGCGATGATGCGGGCGTCCGCCAATTGATGCGCCAAGTGCCACAACAATTTCATCTGGTGCAGGTGCATCATTGATCGAGAACTGAATTGTTAAGTAATGTGAACGCATTCCTTCATCTGCTTTATGCATTAACGGAATTGAGATTGGGCAGTTTGGTCCACCACGAACATTTGTAAACGAAAGGTAGCTAGTTGCGCCTACGGCAGTGCGGTAATGATTGCCAAACCGCAGAGTGTGAATCAAAGCAGAGGCGTGTTCAACTTCGCCAGAAGTTCCAACAACTGCAGCCTTGCCATAACCTTCAACTGCTTCACCAGATCCAGTCATTTCCAGAATCGAAGCAGTCAGAATTTCGCCAAGTTGTGGCGCTAGATCATGAATCTCTGGTTTTAGGTCTTCCACGAATCCACGACCTGCCCAAGGGTTGGTGATTACAGCTGCGGCCGCAAACATGCGAAGTGGAGTTGCAGCAGCCTTGCCACCTTCAATCCGAGTTTCTTCGGTGTAAGTAACTAGCTTGCGAATCTGAACCGGTGCCATTTTCTGGTCCTCTCAAAGGGTTGCCGAATTATGGCTCTAATCCTATTGCCAGAGGGTTTTGATCAAACCATCGATCGCAGATTCGAGAAGTTCCTTCACGTGCTCGTAAGCTGCATCCTCCTGAGAATAGGGATCAGGAACCGATTGCCCGGGTGAAATCGCAAAATCAAAGTCCCGCATCATGAAAACTTTTTTGGAATGTTCCTCATGCGGACTCAGAGCAATGACATTCAAATAGTTCTCGGAATCCATAGTCAGAATCAAATCGATACGTTCTAAATCCTGCGAAGTAAATTGGCTGGCTTTATGCGTGTAGTCATAACCAGCCCGTTCCCAGGTCCGCTTTGATTGCGGGTGTGGACCTTGGCCAATGTGCCAAGCCGATGTTCCGCCGCTCTCGATTATTGCCACTGGAGAACTCAAATCTTTAGTGCGATTGCTAAAGATTGCAGCGGCCATAGGGGAGCGACAGATGTTTCCTAAACACACAAAAGAAACGGAAATCTCATCACGATTTCTTAACTCAGCTAAATAGTTAAGGTCCACAGGACGCTTATTTCTTAGTTGCTTTGATTGAAGCGGTTGCCAGATCAACGAGAAGCTTGGTATCAACTTTCCAATCAACTGGAATTTTGATGGTTTTCTTGTTTACTTCGTAGTCTTTAAGTTTCGGCAAGAACTTATCAATCACACCTTCACCCCAAGGTGCAATCGTGATGTGATTCTTTGCTACAGAAACTCCAAAAACATATTCGCCGTCAACTTTAAGCATTGGTTGATTCCAGGCAATCACAATTTCACCTTTAGGGAATTTTGTTTTTAGTGCCTTAAAGATTGCCTTTATGGTTTTTTGTTTTGTAGCATCTAGCGGAGCTAAGAAGTCTTCTAGAGTATTGAATCGCTTGGAAGTGGTATTGCCTCTTGAGAAAAGCACTAATGCGTTTGCGTGTGCCTGACTAAAGCCATGGTTTTCCCGCAAGAAAGCAATCTGTTCTGGGTATTTCAAATCTTTGATCAACTTCATTTGGTCATGCCAGTAAGACATTGGCAAGCCATGCTTCTTTTCAATCGCTGGGAAATGCGATGCGCGATCTGGATTAGTGGCCATATAGCAATTATGTTCGATTGTCACTGAATGTTACGAATTCTGTGGAAGAGTTCACTTGTGGATAAGTTTTGGAGCAGACAAAGGTTTGCATTACTATGCACAACTTTTTTAGTTCTTCCCCTAACTGTTTCGGCTCCGGCAAATTCTGTCTCCGCAATTTCTACGCCAACTCAAATGCTTAAGAAGCTCTCTGTGAAACCTGAAGCATCTTCACAGTATTCCAGATCGAGCTTTAACCATTGGGTGGATGTTGACGGAGATGCTTGCAACGCCAGATACGAAGTGCTGATCATTGAGTCGATCAAGAAAGTACAAATTGGTAGCAAATGCAAGTTAATTGGGGGGACATGGATTTCCAAGTATGACAATTTGAAATCAACTGATCCCTCAAAGTTTGATGTTGACCATTTTGTTCCGTTAAAAGAAGCCTGGCAGTCAGGTGCAAATCGTTGGAATGCATCGACGAGAACTTCATACGCAAACGACTTATCTTTTGCCGGGAGTTTGATTGCGGTATCAGCAAGCTCTAACCGTTCGAAGTCTGACAAGGATCCAAATAATTGGATGCCAACCAACAAGAAGTATCACTGTGTTTATGTAGCCAATTGGATCGCGGTTAAGTATCGATGGAGTTTAGCTGTAGATAACAATGAAAAATCATTCCTCTCGAGTCAATTGCAGAATTGTGGCAAGGCTGCAAAAAGCTCAGTGCCGACCAAGGCAAAAATTGTCCTGGGTAGTACCTCAGACTCAAATCCAAGCACGCCTCCCACATCTGGTGGCGGAGGATTGGATCCAAGATTTTCCACTTGCACGGTAGCAAAAGCAGCTGGATTTGGTCCATACCGGTCTGGTGTAGATCCAGAATATTCTTGGTACCGAGATGGTGATAAAGACGGAACAGTTTGCGAGTGAGATGCGCAAGTTACTTGAGCGAAGCGAAAGACGAAGGATTCCACCTTTTGGTGGAATCCTGAGTACACCGCGAGGGACTTGAACCCCCAACCCGCTGATTAAGAGTCAGCTGCTCTGCCAGTTGAGCTAGCGGTGCTTGGTCGTTATGGATATTCGTGTTGATTAAGTACTAGTGAACATTAGCAGTAGGTCAGGACTTGAGAAAATCTGGGGATACCGGCTCCATATTCGTCTCTTCATCATGGCCAGATTCGAGCGCAAGCAGGCTGATCAGAACCAAAACTATGCCAACGTACTGTGCACCTATCGGAAGTCCTCGTCCGAGAACAGCCCCAAACAGAATCGCTACAACAGGAATAATGTTCAAAGTCAATGCTGTCTGCTTTGTTGTTAACATTGGTGCCGCGTAGTTAAACAACAAGAATGGCAATGTTGTTCCAATGATTCCTGCTAGTACGGCCAC
>CANKTT010000127.1 GCA_947486505.1 Actinomycetota bacterium
ATCAACTAGAACAACCATCAAGTGAACTTCTGGGTTGTTTTCGGCAATCGCATTTGCAATGTTTTGCAAAATCATGGTCTTTCCCGCCTTAGGAGGCGAAACGATCAGACCGCGCTGACCCTTACCAATTGGTGCAACCAAATCAATTACACGAGTAACTAAGTTGTTTGGCACGGTTTCCAGGCGCAAACGATCTTGAGGGTAAAGCGGAGTTAGCTTGCCGAAATCAACGCGCTTGATTGCCTCATCTGGCTCAAGTCCATTTATAGATTCAATTCGAACAAGTGGATTGAACTTCTGTGGGCGATCACCTTCGCGTGGCTGCTTAACCTGGCCAGTTACTGCATCACCCTTGCGAAGTGAGAAGCGCTTTACTAATCCCATTGAGACATAAACATCGTTTGGACCTGGCAAGTAACCGGAGGTACGGACGAATGCGTAGTTATCGAGAATGTCGATGATTCCTGCAACAGGCAGCAATACATCGTCGTCTGAAACTTCTAAGTCATAATCGCGGTCGCCACCACGGCCACCACGGTTATTGCGGCCATTGCTGTTGCGGTCATTGCGGTCACGGCCACGACGGTTACGACCATTGCGGTCATTACGATCGCCGCGGTCATTGCGGTCTCCGCGGTCGCTGCCTTCGCTTTCGCCATCGTTGTTGCGAGGTGCGCGTTCTTCACGTTCTTCGCGCGGTGCACGTTCTTCGCGCGGCGCGCGTTCTTCGGTTGCTGCTTCGCTCTTTGCAGCGCCGGCTGGACGGGATGCAGATCGATTGCCTCTACCGCCACCTTGCTTTGCACCAATGGCAGTAACAAGTTCAGCTTTGCGCATTCCGGATGCGCCATCAATTCCTAATCCAGCGGCCATGGCCTTAAGTTCAGGAAGAAGTTTGGAGTTCAGCCCTTTGTCTTGGGCAGTTGTCTCGGTCACGTATGTGTCCTTTGTGTTTTGAGTGGATTTCTATCCAGCAAATAATGCACGGAAATTTCGAATTTTTGCGGGATTTTCGGTGAAAGAGATTCAACCGATGTAATAAGACTAGCAGGTCAATCAGATTGATGCGAAATTGCCTTGAAATCGAAGGTTTTAATCTTCGCTAGCTGCCTCGTCGTTGTTATCTGGAATTGCGCCTTCATCCGCAACTGCCACAGGAACCGCCGTAAAGCCAGATTTAGCAATGATTTCAGTGGCTTGGGCCACCTGATCGGAAGTGCACAGCGCGATAACTGTTGGTCCGGCACCGCTGATGCAGGCTGCAATTTCCGCATCCCGAAGCTGGGCAATTAGCTCCATTGATTCTGGGTAGGCCTGGGCACGAAACGGCTGATGCAATTTATCTTCAGTGGCCTCAAGTAAGAAATCTGGATCGCCGATCATTGCTGCCACGAGAAGTGCTGATCGCCCGGCATTAAATGCTGCATCAACATGAGGAATGGATTCTGGGATCAAACCTCGCGCTTTGTGAGTATCTAATTCAGTTTGCGGAATACCTAGTACTGGGGAAATGTCAGGATGAACATTCATAGAAACCGAATTTGCTTTGCCATCTTCTTCAAGCCAAGCAATTGTCATTGCGCCAAGTAAGCAAGCTGCAACATTGTCTGGATGGCCTTCGATGGCATTAGCCATTTGCAATAACTCATCTTCGCTGGCGCGGGCATAAGTTAACTCACTTGCCAAAACTAAGCCCGCAACAATCGCGGCCGCACTTGATCCAAGTCCTCGGCCTTGTGGAATTGCGTTCTTGCATTCAACATGAAGTCCAGTAACTTCAGTTCCAAATGCTTTACAGGCATCGATTATTGTCTTGGCAATTAAATGAGTTTGATCAGTTGGAAGTTTTCCAGCGCCTTGGCCAGTTACTTCAACTGTGACTTTGTTGTCATCGGTAAATTGCGCAGTTACAAAATCTCGGATCTCTAAAGCTAATCCGAGTGCGTCGTAGCCAGGCCCAAGGTTTGCACTTGTGGCTGGAACGGAAACCGAAACAATGCGTGACATTAGGCAAGACCTAGTGCAGCAGCGGCAGCTTTCACATCAACTGGAACTACTACTGGATCTTTGGCACCTTCCAATGCCCATTGCGTATCCTTCAAACCATTTCCAGTCACTGTGCAAACAATTGTTGATCCTGCATCGACTAGACCACGCTGAGCTTGCTGCAATAAACCAGCGACAGATGCAGCACTGGATGGTTCAACGAAGAATCCTTCTTTGTCGGCCAGAATTCGATACGCATCCAAAATCTGATCGTCGGTAACCGCGTCAATTAAGCCACCAGAATCATCGCGGGCAGCAACTGCCAAATCCCAAGACGCAGGTTTTCCAATTCGAATTGCGGTTGCGATAGTTTCCGGCTTGGCAATCGGGTGACCTGCAACAAACGGTGCAGCTCCTGCTGCTTGAAATCCCCACATAACTGGACGCTGGGTTGAAACCTTGTCGTGGTAATACTCAGTAAAGCCCATCCAATATGCAGATATGTTTCCAGCATTTCCTACCGGCAAGCAATGGATGTCAGGCGCATCACCTAACGCATCAACAATTTCAAACGCTGCTGTCTTTTGACCCTGCAGGCGAGTTGGGTTAACAGAGTTAACCAGAGCGATCGGATAGTTTTCCGCCAAATCGCGTGCGATGTCCAAGCAATCGTCAAAGTTTCCATCTACCTGCAAAATTGTGGCGCCGTGAATTACTGCTTGAGCTAACTTGCCCATGGCAATTTTTCCTTGCGGAACCAAAACGGCACTCTTCATCCCCGCCTTGGTTGCATAAGCAGCAGCTGAAGCGCTGGTGTTTCCGGTCGACGCGCAAACCACAGCCTTTGCGCCGTTTCGCGCTGCATCTGTAATTGCCATGGTCATGCCACGATCTTTAAAGGATCCGGTGGGATTCATGCCTTCAACTTTTAGATAAACCTTGGCGCCGCTTAATTCGGATAGCGTGCAGGCATAAACCAGAGGTGTTCCACCTTCACCCAAGGAAACGACGATGTCGTTGGGTGCGATCGGTAATCTATCTCGATATTCCTCGATGACTCCGCGCCAAATATGGGCCATAACTAAGCGCCCGCACCTTCAACGCGCATGACACCTAGAACTTCACGGACCGCAGTCATGTTTTCTAGCGCTTCAACAGTTGCTCGCAGTCGACTTTCAGGTGCTTGGTGCGTGCGGATAATCAGAATTGCAGCGTCACCTTCGCCATCTTGGCGAACAGCTTGAATTGAAACGTCATGTTTTGCAAATTCATTCGAAATTGCCGCAAGCACGCCAGACTCGTCCGAAACCTTCAAATTCAAATAGTAAGAAGTTGTGGCCTCACCAATTGGTCGAACTTCAAGGTCAGCATAAATACTTTGCGCTGGACCAACAGATCCAGTTACTCGATGTCGAGCGGCTGCGACAACGTCACCTACAACAGAACTTGCAGTCGGCGCTCCACCCGCGCCACGACCGTAGAACATAACCTGACCAGCTGCGTCGGCTTCAACGAAAACAGCATTGAATGCATCGCGAACACTTGCCAAAGGCTGTGTCAACGGAATCATGGCTGGATGAACCCGGACAATTACGCCCTTGTCATCATCGGTTAACTCTGCGATAGCAAGCAACTTGATTACGTAGCCAAGTGACTTAGCTGCCGCAATGTCATCTGCGGTAACTTTTGTCATGCCTTCGCGATACACATCGTCCGCAGTAACATTTGTGTGAAATGCCAAGCCAGCAAGAATTGCAGCTTTTGCCGCGCTGTCATAGCCTTCGACGTCCGCAGTTGGATCTGCTTCGGCGTAACCCAAGTCTTGAGCTTCTTTTAGTACCACTGAATAGTCAGCGCCGTCGTTATACATTTTCGACAAAATGAAATTTGTAGTGCCATTAACAATTCCAAGAATCTTCGTAACCTTGTCGCCGGCTAAAGATTCGCGCAATGGGCGAAGCAACGG
>CANKTT010000128.1 GCA_947486505.1 Actinomycetota bacterium
TGACGAATTGGAAAAGATCGCAGAACTGGCAAAGAAGTATGGTGTCTTAGTTATCAGTGACGAGATTCACGCCCCACTGATTTTTTCGGGTGCCGAATTCATTCCGTACTTAAATGTCAGTGACGCTGCGCGCGAAACTGGACTTTGCATAACTTCAGCAAGTAAGGCTTGGAATCTTGCCGGCCTAAAGTGCGCGCAGATTGTGGCTGACAACTCGGTTATCAATGACAGGCTAGCTTTGCTTCCGCTCTCTTCGCCATGGCGTTCTTCGCTATTAGGCGTCTGGGCCAGCATTGCTGCATATAACCAAGGCGAACCATGGCTTAAGGCCGTGCTCAAAAACATTGATGACAATCGTCATTACTTGGCTAAGTTGCTTAAGAAGCATTTACCGAGAGCTAGGTACACAGTTCAAGATGCAACCTACCTAGCATGGATTGATTTGAGTGCTTATGGGCAAGAAGATGTCGCGAAACTTTTGCTAGACAAAGGCAGAGTTGCACTAAGCAACGGTGCTGACTTTGGTGGAGCGGGAAAAGATTTCGTGCGCTTCAATCTGGCAACTAGCAAAGACATCATTAAAGAGGCTGTACTTCGCATGGCTAGTGTGCTCGAGGATTAAATGTCACATCTAGGAATGATCACGGTCGTCGTTGATGACTACGACAGTGCGATTGATTACTACACAACAGCTCTTGGATTCACCTTGATCGAAGACACCAAGATGTCAGATGTAAAACGTTGGGTTGTTGTTGCTCCCGATGCGAATAATGGCGCAGCGCTGTTGCTAGCCAAAGCGGCCTCACCAGAACAAAGCGCTGCGATCGGTAATCAATCAGGTGGCCGTGTGATGTTTTTCTTGTACACCGACAACTTTGATCGCGACTATGCCCACATGGCAAAGCACAATGTTGCCTTCACGGAAGAACCGCGCCAAGAAGAATTTGGCAAAGTAGTTGTCTTTGCAGATAAGTACGGTAACAAGTGGGACTTCATTGAACGGAAGAGCCACTAATTATGAATTCGGTTCTGGGTTACGAGATTAAAACTCCATGGGGACCAATTGCCACTTTTGTAGATGTAACTAAAGAACCAGTTGTTATCGGCGCAGCCTTCAGCGAGATTCCGAAATTCTTAAAGAAGTCAGGACACAAACTAAACATCGTTGAATTTAAGTCCGATGCAAAGCTTGCCGGCGTAACTTCAGTTGTTAAATCGTGGGTTGATGGCGATCTTGATGCTTTCAAATCACTGAAGGTCCGTCAGCCAGGTGGTGAATTCACGCAAGATGTCTGGACAGCCCTTCGCAAAGTTAAAGGTGGGCAAGTTATTAGCTATGCAGACTTAGCCGCCAAAGCCGGGCGACCACTTGCAGTCAGAGCTGCTGGAACTGCGATGGCTACTAATCTGATTGCGCCAATAGTTCCATGCCATAGAGTCGTCAAAACTGGTGGCGCGATTGGCAACTATGGATTTGGTATTGACTTAAAAGCGAAGCTTTTGGCACATGAAGGCGTAGACCTCTAACCTGCACGTATTGGTTTACTCAGTAGGCTTTCAGTCATAACAAGGAGTAGACATGGCAAAAACTAAAGGTTACGCAGCCCAGGTTGCAAATGGAAAAATTGAACCTTGGGAGTTTGAGCGCCGTGAAGTTGGCGCTAATGATATTTCGATCGACATCGAGTTCGCCGGCATTTGCCACTCTGACATTCATCAAGTTAAAGAAGAGTGGGGCGAAGCAATTTTTCCGATGGTGCCAGGACACGAAATTGTTGGAACTGTCGTGGCCGTTGGATCTGATGTTAAGAAATTCAAAGTTGGCGACATTGCTGGTGTTGGTTGCTTTGTAGATTCCTGTGGCACTTGCGAATACTGCTTGGATGGCAATGACCACTGGTGCCTTGATAATTCGGCATACACATATAACGGTATGGAACGCGATGGCGTTACTCCTACCTACGGTGGCTATTCCAAGAATGTTGTAGTAAAGGCTGATTACGCATTGCATGTTCCAGCAAATCTGGACCGCGCAGGCGCCGCACCATTGCTATGTGCGGGCATCACAACTTACTCACCACTTGTTCATTGGAATGCTGGTCCAGGTAAAAAGGTAGCCGTCATGGGTCTCGGTGGCCTTGGCCACATGGCAGTAAAGATTGCAGTTGCTATGGGCGCTGAAGTTACCGTGATGAGTCACAGTGAAAGTAAGCGCGAAGATGCCCTTGCCATGGGAGCTAAGAATTTTGTTGTTACCTCCGACAAAGCAGAACTCAAGAAGCTTGCAAACACTTTCGACATCATCATCAATACCGTTTCAGCGGAAATTGAAATCCATCGCTACATCGCCACGCTTCGCCAGTGGGGTTCCCTCGTTGTCGTTGGCGCGCCAGGCAAGCCTTATTCACTTGATGGCAGCATCCTGATGGGACGCCAGTTAAGTCTTTCTGGTTCCAACATCGGAAGCATTAAAGAAACTCAAGAGATGCTTGATTTCTGTGGCAAGCACAACATCGTTAGTGACATTGAAATCATTCCAGCGAGCGCAATCAACGAAGCATACGAGCGCGTACTTGCCAGTGATGTTCGCTACCGTTTCGTAATCGACACCGCAACAATCTAGGAAGTAACTGACATGTCAAAGCAGCGCACAGTATTAGTAACCGGTGGTTCGCGCGGAATCGGTGCCAGCATTGCAAAGCACTTCGCCGAACAAGGCGATCGCATTGCCGTTCACTACAGTTCAAATGTAGACCTTGCCAAAGAAGTGATGGAGTCACTTCCAGGTTCTGGTCACATGATTGCTCAGGCTGATTTACGCGATGCAGATGCCATCAAGGTAATGGTTGATGCCGTTGCAAAAGCATTCGGTCACATCGACATCTTGATTAACAATGCTGGTGTTTTCTTTGACCATCCAATCGAATCCTCGACTTATGAAGTGTGGCAAAAAGCTTGGGCCGATACCTTGGGCGTGAACTTAACTGGCGCGGCAAACGTAACTTGGTGCGCACTGCAACACATGCCTCGTCATGGAGATTCCCGAATCGTAAATGTTGGATCTCGCGGAGCATTCCGAGGTGAACCGGTTAGTCCTGCGTATGGCGCAAGCAAAGCAGCGATCGTCGCCTTTGGTCAGTCAATCGCGAAGGCACTTGCTCCCGAAGGTATTGGCGTTACTACTTTGGCGCCAGGTTTTGTCGACACCGAAATGGCTGCCGAATTACTTGATGGTCCAACTGGTGATGACATTCGCAATCAAAGTCCATTTGGTCGCGTAGCCGAACCAGATGAATTGGCTCGAGCCATTCATTTCTTGGCTTCCAAAGATTCGCTTTGGGCAAGTGGCGCAGTTCTAGATTTCAACGGCGCTTCTTACTTACGAATGTAGTTAGTTTTCTTCTTCCCAAGCTTTACGTAAATTAGCTCGAGCTCTGGAAAGCGCTGCTCCGGCTCCACCTTCTGAAATACCTAAGGTTGTCGCTAGTTCCTTACCTGATAAACCTTCCCAGGCAGCTAACCGCAAAACTTCTCGATCTTTCTGTGGAAGCTTTTGCCAAGATCGACTGAGCTGATCATTGGTAATGACTTCATCAGCACAGTCTGGTTCAATTTCAGTTAAATCAAAGTTGGCAGGGATTGGATCATTCTTACGATGAGCGTTCGCCAATACGTTCCAAGCCGTCCGATATAGCCAAGGCAATTCCGAGCCAGCCGGAATTGAATCCATTTTCTGTAAGGCAATCAAAAAGACATCACCAGTTAGATCTTGAGAATCGTTTCCGAGATGGCGGCGAGCAATGTATCGATAAACCTCAAGGGCATGTAGGTCGTAGATCTGCTCAAAATCCAGATCCGACACGATTTCTCCTTTTGGCTTGCATACTACTTAATCTATGTCTCAACTCTTGTCTTTCTTTCATTAATACCCACAAA
>CANKTT010000129.1 GCA_947486505.1 Actinomycetota bacterium
GGACCAGGCGTTGCACAAGAATTACGCGCTCACGTTGCCAAAGAGATCGGCGCAATCGCACGTCCCCGCCAGATTTTGATCGTTGCGGAATTGCCAAAGACACGTTCGGGAAAAATCATGCGTCGCTTGCTTCGGGATGTTGCTGAAAATAGAACACTCGGTGACGTAACAACACTTGCAGATCCTACGATTATGAATTTGATTAGTGATGGATTGAGTAACTCATCAAGCGATGATGACTAATTTCTTAAGATAAAGTCGAACGTATGGTTCATGAAGTAGATGTGCTCAACCCTGTTCCAGAAAGTGAGCAGCGCTGGCTATCTCGAGCGTTGAAAAACGAAACAGTTGGCGGCCTACTTTTAATGAGTGCAGCAGTATTTGCCCTTGTTTGGTCAAACTCCAATTGGGCATCCTCCTACGAATCACTTGTTAGTTTTCAAGTTGGCCCCGAGTCCCTAGGACTTCACCTGTCACTGGGTGCTTGGGCATCTGACTTTCTATTGGCAGTTTTCTTCTTTGTGATTGGCTGCGAACTAAAACATGAGTTCGTTCTTGGAACACTTTCAAATCCACGAATTGCTGCGGTACCAATTGGAGCTGCACTAGGCGGAATGCTCGCTGCAGCTGCAATCTTCTTAGCTTTCAATTTCAACACCCCAGCTCAAGCGGCATGGGGTCTGCCAATTTCCACCGATGTAGCCTTTGCATTGGCAGTACTAGCAATCGCAGGTCAACGACTGCCTATTGAATTACGTTCGTTTCTATTGACTCTGGCGGTAGTTAATGACCTAGGTGCAATTTTGGTAATTGCCGTCTTTTATGGTCATGGATTCCATCTAAATTGGTTTGTAGCGGCTGCGTCATTACTAACATTGTTTGGGCTTTTACAAAATAAGAAGATAACTTCCGCATACATTTTTGTTCCATTGGCACTACTAGCTTGGTATGCAATGTTTAGAAGTGGTATCCATGCGACGATAGCGGGCGTTGCGTTGGGACTTTTGATGCGAGTTCGAAAAACTGAAAGCGAAATAATCTCACCTTGCGACAAAGCGGAAGTTGCCCTTCGACCGTTTAGTGCGGGATTTGCAGTTCCGGTTTTTGCTTTCCTAGCGGCGGGAGTTAATGTACTTGGCACTACTTTGGCGGAGGCAATTTCAGATCCACTGACTATGGGCGTCATGTGTGGACTAATTATTGGTCAACCGATCGGTGTCACTTTAGGTGCTTTTCTAGTTTCAAGATTTACTAGTGGCACACTAAATCCTGCACTGTCATGGTGGGACGTTGTTGTTGTTGGTACGCTCGCCAGCATTGGCTTCACCGTTGCACTATTAATTGCTGAAGTAACATTTGGATCTGATATCGAAATGCTGGCAACCAGCAAATTTGCAATCATATTTACTAATTTGGTAGCCATCACTGTTTCGGTATTAGCTATCTTGATGCGTTCCGTTGTGATCGGCCGCTATAAAACCGAATAGAACAATAGATGTTTTAAGCGTCTAGCCTGTAATACGATATAACTATGAGTCCTGAAAAAGATGCGAACTTCATAGCAATGATCAGTTCGATCAAAGAAGATCTAACTTCGCTTGTTACTAGCCACATTGAATTGGCGCAGGCCGAGGCAAAAGAATCCGTGGGTCGTTTGGCAAAATCTTCAGGCCTATTCATTACCGCAATTGCGATGGCAAATCTTGCGGGCATTTTTGTTTTCATTGCGATCGCGTACTACTTAAACACACTTGGCTATGAGCTTTGGGTGAGTTTCTTGTTCGTAGTTGGCGGACTTACTGTCGGTGCGATTGTGCTTGGACTTTTAGCTAAGCGTCAGATTTCTAAAATCACGTTTGGAACTAAGACTGCTCAGTCAGTAACAAATACTGTGCAAACTATTTCTAACTTGCGTTCTGGCTCCAAGTAATAAAAGTGTCATCGCAATCCAAAGTTGATCCATTAAGTAACTTACTTTCGATTCCTGGTGTGGCCAGTGATTGCGAAATCACGTTAAAAGCAATTGACGAGTTGATGTGGAATCGAACTGTACGTCGCCATAAAGATGCTTTGATTCCGTACACCCGAAGAATTTCCGGTTTTGCAACTGCCGCTTTGGACGGCGCGCAAATGCCAAAGGATCCGACTATGGAACCGGAAGGTTCACCGATGGGTTCACTTTCTGACCAAGGACTTTTAGTTACCGCGGAAGCAGATCTGCAACGTTTGGCGTTTAAGTCAGAACCACTCAAGGTATTAGCACGACTACACACTTTCGTATCAACGGATGAGGATCGTGGCAGACCTCGCACCACCAATGATGTAAATGATCCGCTTAGATTAGGAAGTTTGCCTCCACATGAAGTCTTGCAAGAAAGACTCAGCCAGTTAACGGACCTGATCATTGAATCGCAAGTATCTTCGATTTTGGTGGCTGCAATCGCACATGCCGAGATAGCAACACTGCGTCCGTTTTCGCAAGGATCATATTTGGTTGCGCGCGCCAGCACGCGATTGATTCTTGCCTCGCGCGATGTGGACAATGACGGACTTGTGATGAGCGAGTACGGCGCATTCCTGCTCGGCCGGCCCGCTTATGTAAAAGCTTTGACAGGATATATTTCGGGAACTCGTGATGGTGTGGGGGCCTGGATTTCGTGGCAAGGTGAGGCGATTCGAAGAGGCGCAGAAATGGCTAAAGAATTGGCTGAAATGGCCGACACAAAAAACTAATTTGAATTTTGAGGAAATATTCGTCACGCTTGACCTGACTCCATTTTTGTAGTCATCATCGATACACCCCCCGTATCGATTAGAGAGCCCTCTCCCCCCGAGAGGGCTCTCACCTTTTCCACACCTTCTTGCTAACCACAGCAGCGTGCCAAACATTCTCCACGAGCTAACAAGGCCAGATGATTTCGAAATCGCGCTATTTCGCGCACTTTCAAACTTGGAGTTCTAATGCATGCCCTACTAATTACAAGCGACGATCGAGTGATCAGTGAATTCAAAAAGATTGCCGCAGTTACCCAAACGCATTTAGTGATTGCAAGCGAACCAACGAAATCAGAAGTCGACTTGGCTTACCGAGTCTTTGTGAGCCAAGAGCTATCGGACATTGAAGTAGTACACAATGACGTAATCCTTGTGGCTATTGGAGCACCGAATACTCAGACTTGGAGTAGCGCACTTCAGATTTCAGCTAGACATGTTGCAACTATTCCAGATTCTCGGGAATGGTTGATTGAAAACTTAAACGAACCCATAAAGAGCAAAGGTCTTTCAGTTGCTTTAGTGCCAGCTTCTGGCGGATCGGGAGCCTCATTGCTGGCATGTGGTCTGACATATCATTCACGACAGCTCTTTCAAAATGTTGCCCTGGTTGATCTAGACCAAAGTTCGGCGAGTCTAGACATTACTTTTGGACTTGAGAATAATCCAGGCATGCGTTGGCATGATTTCTCAGAACTTTCCGGATCAATAAACGGCAGCGATGTCTTTAAAAGTCTTCCTAGTCGAGACGGTGTGGGCTTGCTAACTCACGGCCAACTATCTGTGGCTGAAACACCAATAGCAAGAAATTTGATCCTAGACAAACTTAAAGAAGCCTGCGAATTGGTGGTAATCGACTTTCCAAAAGCCAGTGACAAGGATTTTCCACTTGATGTTATCTCGGAGTGTGATCTGGTTTTAGTAGTCACGACTGCGACAGTTAGAGGCTGTGCCACCACTAAACGCAGTATCGCTGGTTTAGCGGGTTATGCAAAAAACTTAGAACTTGTAGTGAGAACCGTTCCGGGTTCAAATCTTGAGCCGATGCAGATTGCAGAATTATTGAACACACCCCTTGCATCAGTGATCACCACAGACGCGCGAATTGTTGAGCAAATTGAGCAAGGATTCGGAGTATCCGGAATAAACC
>CANKTT010000130.1 GCA_947486505.1 Actinomycetota bacterium
GTCTAGCGCAAAACTTCGCAAAGATCTTTCTTTCTTAGGTTCTTACGGAACTCGCGGCGTTGGATACGACGTTGAATTTTTGCTCTACCAAATCGCCCGCGCACTTGGACTTACCCAAGTCTGGCCAGTCGTGATTGTTGGAATTGGAAATCTTGGAAATGCACTCGCTGGCTATCCAGGGTTTGCCTCTAGAGGTTTTTCCGTTGTGGGATTGTTTGATACCGATCCAAAACGTGTTGGTGAAACAGTAACCGTTGCGGGTAAGGACATTGTTGTATCTGACATTTCAAAATTGCCACAAGTTGTTTTAAGTAGCGGAGCATCAATCGGAGTAATTGCAACTCCTGAGGGCGCGGCGCAGGACGTTTGCGATCTAATGGTTCGCAACGGCATCACAAGTGTTTTGAATTTCGCACCAGTACTAATCGAAGTACCAGCCGGTGTTGACGTGCGTCGCGTAGACCTTGCGACCGAACTACAGATTCTTGCATTCCACGAACAACGCAAATCTCAGAATGCGTTGACTCAAGCGAATGCAGGATAAAAATGACTTCCCAAAGCTGCAAGTACACAAACAAGGTAGGTGTGTAAATGGCTAGCTCGCAGTTATCTGCCGCAGTCGGAGTGTCTTTTGTGGTTGCCGGACCAGGCGACCCGGATTTACTAACAGTTCGCGCGCATCGGTTGCTTCAATCGGCTGATGTTGTTCTGGTTGATGAGGAAATAACTCGCCTTGCCGAAATAGTTTCAGCGGGTCGAGTGCTCGTTTCAGTGGACAACGTAGGTGCACCACTTTCATTGGCAGCCCGCACAAAAGTTTTAGTCGATGCTCGCAAGGAAGGGCTGCAGGTAGTTCGCTTGCTTTCAGGTGACCCCGTGCTTGACGGTCGATTAGCCATGGAGACTTCGGCAATTGCAAAGGCAGGCTATGTCTTTGAAGTTGCTGCCGGTGTTTCTCCGCTCACAGCAGTTGCAGCTCACGTAGGTGTATCACTTACCGGTGGGCGCACACGTGAAGTTCGCATCATTGATGCAGACTCTCCAATCGTTGATTGGTCAGCTCACATCGATCCGCTTGTAACGCTGGTAGTTCACAATGCTGCAGATCGAGTAACTGAAGTTTCTAAGGCACTTATCAAGGCAGGCCGTGAAGGTTCAACACCAATTGCAATTGTTCGCGATGGCGCAACAGTTGAGCAGCGTTCTTTGCACTCAACGCTTGAAGCACTGCCAAATGCTGTAAAACTTGCTAAGCAAAGTGGAGCTGGCATTGTCATTATTGGCGATACCGTAGGTGATCGAACTTCCTGGTACGAAAACCGCCCACTTCATGGGTGGCGGGTACTTGTTCCTCGCACCAAAGATTCAGCTGAAGATTTGCGTGAGCAGATGATTTCATTTGGCGCAGTTCCATTTGAAGTACCAACAATGTCTGTTGAACCACCTCGCACACCACAACAAATGGAACGTGCGATTCATGGCCTAGTATCTGGACGATATGAGTGGGTAGTCTTCACCAGCCTTAACGCAGTTCGCGCAATTCGTGAACGTTTCGAAGAATGCGGATTAGATGCTCGATCTCTTTCTGGAATTCGAATTGCAGCAATTGGTGAAGACACAGTTAACGCCTTGATTGCGATGGGTGTTCGTCCAGACTTAGTTCCAGAAGAAGAACAAACAACAGCTAGCTTGCTAGAAGAGTGGCCCGAGTTTGATTCAATCAACGATCCAATCAACCGAATTTTCTTGCCGCGAGCAGACATCGCAACTGACACTTTGGTCGCGGGACTAACTGCACTGGGCTGGGAAGTTGAAGATGTCACAGCCTTCCGCACAGTGCGCGCATCGCCTCCGGCTGTCGAGACTCGCGAAGCCATAAAAAGTGGTGGGTTCGATGCTGTGATCTTCACCTCAAGTAGCACAGTTCGTAACTTGGTTGGTATTGCAGGTAAGCCACACCCTACGACGATCATTGCTTGCATCGGTCCAGCAACTGCAAAGACTGCTCAAGAGCACGGTTTACGAGTTGATGTACTTCCCGAAGATGCCACCATCACAGCCTTGGCTAACGCCTTGGCAGTTCATGGTGGAGCACTTCGGGATGAAGCTGAAACTTCAGGCTCAGTTGGCTGGCGCCCATCTCGCAAGCGCTCGGCTGCACGACGTCGCGCAACGTGATCTGATTAGTAGTATGCGGACAACGGTTCACTTACTGCGTCACGGTGAAGTTCATAACCCGGACAAGGTCCTTTACGGACGCCTGCCTGGATATCGACTTTCTGAACTAGGTCATGAAATGGCGCTGCGTGCTGCCGAGTCATTAGCCTCTCGGGATGTAACCGTGGTTACCGCTTCACCATTGGAGCGGGCACAACAAACTGCCGCCCCAATTGCAGGCGTACATGGCTTGACTATCGGTACTGACGAAAACTTGATTGAAGCCGACAACGTATTCGAAGGCGAACGTGTTTCAGTTGGTGATGGCGTGCTAAAGCAGCCGCGCGCTTGGCGTCATCTTTACAATCCAATCAGGCCATCGTGGGGTGAGCCATACGTGGTTATCGCAGCTCGAATGCGTCAAGCTGTGGCAGATGCCAGAGATGCAGCACGTGGCCATGAAGCAGTACTTGTTAGTCACCAGCTACCAATTTGGATCAGTCGACTTGATTTTGAGAGTAGAAGATTCCCGCATGATCCACGCAAACGGCAATGTAGTTTGGCGTCACTCACTTCCTTGACGTTTGATGACGATGCATTAGTTGCGGTTTTGTATACCGAACCTAGTGCCGATCTTTTAGGGAAAGCGAGCAAGATCGCCGGTGCGTAAGGTAACGGCTCTGATTTTTGCAGGTGCATGTCTAGCACTTGTCACGGGTTGTGGCGCCGGCTCTACTTCAAACACTTCTGATACTGGTTACATCTCAGGTGATGGAACGACGCTTCTATTGTCCCCTGAAGAACGCGGTGAGGTGATCATACTTGCTGGCGAGACGCTTGAAGGAACGCAACTTGATATTGCAAGTTGGCAAGGCAAACCAGTCGTAGTGAATCTTTGGGCGTCATGGTGTGGACCTTGCAGATCTGAAGCAACTGACTTGGAGAATTCGTATCTGCAGTTTAAGAGTCAAGGAGTGGAGTTCCTTGGTCTTAATACTCGCGACGGGCTGGCTGCAGCTAAAGCGTTTAACGAGCGTTTCAATACTTCGTATCCTTCAATTCGAGATAAAGATGGACAGCTAACTTTAGTTTTTGGAAATCTAGGTCCAGCTGCAACACCCTCTACAATCATTTTGGATTCCAAGGGCAGAATTGCTGCCCGAATACTAGGACCAACCACTGAGTCAGAGTTACGAGTAGTTTTGACAGCAGTATTGGAAAGTGAAAAGTAGTGCCCATTAACGAGATAGTCGAAACCGTTACCTCTGGTTCTTTACTACTTGCGATCCCGCTAGCTTTCGCTGCTGGGCTAGTGTCATTTCTTTCGCCTTGCGTGCTTCCGTTAGTTCCGGGATATCTTTCCTACATAACGGGAGTTGCTGGGGCTAGAGCTACTGCGCAGCGAACTTCAGTGTCAAAATCTCGCGCAGTGTGGGGATCGCTGGTTTTCGTTTCTGGATTCTCCGTGGTGTTCATTTCTTATGGCGCATTGTTTGGTGGCATCGGACAATTACTCCTGGAGTATCAGCGAACTATCCAGATGATCATGGGTGTCATCGTTGTGATACTTGGCCTTGGATTCTTGGGAGTAATCCCAGCGATTCAACGCGACATTCGAATTCATCGGGTGCCAACTGGAACACTATTTGGCGCTTTTCTGCTCGGCGCACTTTTTGCAATTGGTTGGACTCCTTGTATTGGTCCAAC
>CANKTT010000131.1 GCA_947486505.1 Actinomycetota bacterium
ACGAGTTACCTGAACCGGATCGCCAACGCCATTACCTGGTTCGGGAGCGAAAACAACTGTGTTTGATTGTTCGCCAACGATCTTTAACTGATCAACAGCGTTTGGGCGTTGCAAGTCAGCTGCCACCAATATTGGCTGATGGCCTTGCGTGCGCAGATGGGCAGCAAGCTTTCCAGCAAGCGTGGTTTTACCGGCACCTTGCAGACCTGCCAGCAAAATAACGGTTGGTGGATTCTTGGCAAGCTTTAATCGCCTAGTTTCGCCACCCAGAATGCCAATCAATTCTTCATTAACAATTTTGATGATTTGTTGTGCTGGATTTAACGCGGCAGAAACTTCAGATCCGAGAGCGCGTTCTTTAATGCGAGCGCAGAATTCTCGAACTACTGGAAGGGCTACGTCTGCATCAAGTAATGCGATTCGAATTTCCCGAACGGTCTCGTCAATGTCGGTCTCAGTCAATCGACCCTTACCGCGCAACTGCTTAAAGGTGGCGCCTAAGCGATCTGACAAGGATGCAAACATGCTCAAAGTCTAATCCGTAGGCTATAGAACATGAGATCTGTAGCTGGAACTGAACTTTCGCGGGAACAATACCTAAGTTACCTAAATGCTGACTACCAACTATTGGCCGCTGCAATCCCTAAGGCGCCTGTCGATGTACCAAGTTGTCCGGGATGGACAACGAATGACTTGGCCAAACACATGGCACACGTCTACCTGGGTCAAGCCTTTGTTGTTGAAACTGGAAGCCAGGCAGAGAACAAAGAGCATCTAGCGTCTTATCCCCGCACTGAGGACTTCATGGAGTTCATGTCATGGGGATTTGATGCAATTACTAAAGCACTAGACATTGATCGCCCCGAGCGACCAACTTGGTCTTGGCACCACAGCGATCACACTGTAGATTTTTGGTTTCGCCGCATGGCACATGAAACCGTAATCCACCGTATTGATGCCGAGCAGGCCGTTGGAACTGTGTCCAAAATAGATGACGCCTTGGCCTTGGATGGCGTTGATGAAGTCCTGGATTTTCTGCCATTACTTGGCTCTTGGCCCGAAGCGCCGAATGTTGATTTTGGAATCGTTTCGATTGTTGCGTCAACAGAAGATGAAACCAAAGTTTGGGATCTGAACTTCACAGATAAAGCCGCAACAGTTTCAGCTGCTGACCAAGTGAATACCTCCGCACGCTTGGTGATATCTGGAGATGCAGAAGCGATGGATCTTTATCTATGGGGACGAATCGATAGTTCTGATCCAAGAATTTCATTAACCGGTGAAGGTGAAGAAACTTTCAAGAAGCTAATGCAGGTTGCAGTTCTCTAACTTGCGTATGCAGCAGGATTTGCTGAGTAAGCCTTAAGGCAACCTGGCGCACAGAACCAAACGGTTTTTCCTTCGATTTCTGCATGAATAGATTCTGGCAACATTGCCACAGTCATGTTGCAAACTGGATCAATTGCAGTTTCGAAAGCTGGCTTAGCTGGTACTGACTCAGATTGATTTGCAGCAGCCTGAACCATTTCAGCAAGAATTGAAATTGCGATGTGATCTGGCTTTGTTGCGCCAATGTCAAGACCTGCCGGAGAAAAAATCGACGCCTTTTGTTCTGGAGTTAATGTCAGCATGTCAATCACTGATGCACCACGTTTGCGACTAGCAACTAAACCAACGTACGGAACGCCAGCAAGCACAGCGGCTTCTAGCAACATAGTTTCATCTTCACGACCATGAGCGGCAACGATGATTGCAAAAGTGTTGTTCAAATCAACGTCGGAACTCCACTCGACTACTTCATAGCCAGCAACTGGACCAAGCTTTAGTAATGCACCTGAAATTGGGCTATCTCCGTAAATTGCTACAACTGGTGCTGGCATGATCGGCTCCAAAAATATCTCTAAAGTTCCACCGGATAGGCATGGATTGTGAACGGTTCGTTTTCCTGACTGGGTATCAATCTCAGGCATTGGTGCGATGCGAAGCAAAATTGGCGTTCCCTCTTCAAGTAAAGCAACGCTTTGGGATCGCACAGTTGAGTCAGAGCAAGATCCCCCAACAAAACCTTCCATTGAACCGTCTGCAAAAATGATTGCTTCGTCACCAGGTTTTGCTGAAGTTGGTTTTTCAGCGAGTACGACGCGGGCGTGAACGTACGGAGTGCGAGATTTTTGCAGTTCTGCAATCCGCGATGCCAGAATCTTTGGCATATCCACCTCCCGAGTTACCGTCTAATTATGCGCCTATTTGAAAGTATTCGCGATCTAAGCCTTACTTCTAAAGGTTGAAGATGAGTTTCATGCTCGCAATAATCAAGACCAAGCCCAGCGCTCTACGAACGCCTTCATTTGAGAACTGCCTGATTCCCAGTCGGGTACCAATCAATGCTCCGATGATTACTGCTACTGCATAAATCCATAAGGCGTCTGGCAAATTGGAAACTGACGAAATGTGACCCAGGAGGCCAAAAACTGAATTGGTAAGAATAAACAGAGCTGCAGTTCCCGATGCACCCTTAACAGATGTCCAGCCAAAGAAAATGATTAGTGGGGACAAGAAGATGCCGCCACCAGTTCCAGTCAATCCGGAAAGTAACCCAATTGATGCACCTGTAAGTACTGAAATTGCAACGTGTGGATGCTTTGGTTCACCCGTTGACTTGGGCGTTAGTTGAAACAGGAACATGATGCCTGCAAACAACAGGATCAATCCAACAATTGGCTTGTAAACATCTCCCGGAAGATTGATTGAGCCACCAAGGAATGACATAGGTATGGCACCAGCTGCCAGAGGCAGGTAAAGCTTTAGATCAAAGAGTTTGGCACGAATGTATTTGAAACTTGTATAAGAGGAAACGATGATGTTTAAAACAAGCGCAGTCGGCTTAATAACCTGTGCTGGGACACCAAACAGCGACATGATCGCAATGTAAACCGAAGATCCAGCGTGGCCCACAGATGTGTAGAGAATCGCGCCCAACATTAGGCACAGTGCGATTAAGTAATCTGTAGTTTGTAAGTTCAGCAACTCACCCTCCCGCAAATGGTGGCAAAACATCAAGTGTTGAGCCATCAGAAACAACGACGCTCAGATCTCGCAGCGACACTTCATCAAGTAAATAGCTGCATTGTGGGAGTACTTGACCAAGCTTGGGATGTAACGCTGCTGCTTGATCCAGGACGTGCATCGCTGATGATGAATCCAAAGTGATTTCGTTTACTCCTGCTGCCGCACGTGCTGCGGCAAAAAATCTAACTGTTATTGCCACGAACTAACCGCCTATGGCCGACATTGGCCTTGCAGGCTGAATAAAACTCGGATCATTAATGCCATGTCCTGGCAGCTTTGCCAAAACAGTCTTACCAAATCGGGATGCAATTTCAGCGCGCTTTTCTTCGTCAGTTCCATTGGATTCACGAAGCACTAAACGCAGATCCATTTCATTGGTTGCAAAGAGACATGAACGTAATTGGCCATCCGAAGTTAAGCGAAGGCGATCACATGAACCACAGAACGGACGAGTAACACTTGCAATAATTCCAACAGTCTCAGGTCCACCATTGATCAAGAATTCTTCGGCAGGTGCCGAGCCTCTGGCTTCCACCGGAGTCAAAGAGAAAACTGGATTCAAAGCATGGAATACATCATCGGCGGTAACCATGGTTGAGCGATCCCAAATACCACCTGCATCTAGTGGCATTTGCTCGATGAATCGAAGTTTGAAACCTTCATCAAGTGCCCACTTAAGAAGTCCAACTGCTTCATCATCGTTTACGCCAGGCATCAAAACAGT
>CANKTT010000132.1 GCA_947486505.1 Actinomycetota bacterium
ATCAACGTGATCAGCCATGTCTTCATCGACCAGCATCTTTACGGCGGCGCCAACAATGTCGGGATCAACACCATATAGTTGGGCACTTCTGGTTTTTTCATCAGAATCAAAAGTTACTAAGTCCAAGGTTTCTGGATGGCGCATCAACAATGCTTGCGAAGTCGTCATCTCAGCTACGTAAACCGTGTGATCAACATCCACTTGACCCGCAGCATTTCGCATCTGAGTGGAAGCCTCACGGCATACTCTGCGAAACGCTCGGTTAGTAACTCCCGCCATTGGCGCAAGCTCGATAACCGGATCGGTGGCTAGTAAATCTGCAAACATCAGCAGCCGATGAGGCGAGAGCCTAACCAAGAGACAACGGAATCAAGTCCAACGCGCTCTTGTTCCATAGTGTCTCGATCGCGAATAGTTACTGCATTGTCTTCTAGGGTTTCGAAGTCAACGGTGATGCAATACGGGGTTCCGATTTCATCTTGACGACGGTAGCGACGACCGATTGCACCGGCATCATCAAATTCAATGTTCCAGTTCTTGCGAAGTTCAGTCGCCAAGTCCTTTGCTTTCGGACTCAGGTCAGCATTTCGTGACAACGGCAAGATCGCTGCCTTCACTGGGGCCAGGCGCTTATCAAAACGCATCACTACGCGCTTATCTACGCCACCCTTGGTGTTAGGTGCTTCATCTTCGTCATATGCCTCAAGCATGAATGCAAGTACTGCTCGAGTTAGGCCAGCTGCAGGTTCGATTACGTAAGGCACATACTTCTCACCGGATTCCTGATCGAAGAATGACAAGTCTTTGCCGGAAGCTTCCATGTGTGCCTTTAAGTCGAAGTCAGTGCGGTTTGCAATACCTTCAAGTTCAGCAAATTCACTGCCACCGAATTGGAAACGGTATTCAATGTCTGTTGTGCGCTTTGAGTAATGCGAAAGCTTTTCTTTTGGATGTTCAAAGCGACGTAAGTTATCTGTTGATAGACCAAGGTCTACATACCAATTCCAACGCTCTTCGAGCCAGTATTCATGCCATTGCTCGTCAGTGCCAGGTGGAACAAAGAATTCCATTTCCATTTGTTCAAATTCGCGAGTTCGGAAAATGAAGTTTCCTGGTGTGATTTCGTTGCGGAAAGACTTTCCAGTTTGACCGATACCAAACGGTGGCTTCTTACGTGAGGATGCAGCGACGTTTGCGTAGTTTGTGAAAATACCTTGCGCAGTTTCTGGACGTAGGTAATGCAGTGAGTTTTCATCAATGACTGGACCAAGGTTTGTGGAAAGCATTCCATTGAACATTTTTGGTTCAGTGAATTCGCCCTTAGTTCCACAGTTAGGGCAAGGTACGCCAGCTAGACCACCTTCAGGTGCTCGGCCTTTACGTTCCTCGAATTCTTCAAGCAAATGATCTTCGCGGAATCGCTTGTGACATGAAGTGCACTCAGTTAGCGGATCAGTAAAGGTTGCAAGGTGGCCGGATGCAGCCCAAACCTGTGGTGCCAAAATTACGGCCGAGTCAATGCCGACTACGTCTTCGCGGGATTGAACAACGGCTTTCCACCATTGCCGACGAACATTTTCTTTGAGTTCTACACCAAGTGGCCCATAGTCCCAGGCGGATCGAGATCCACCGTAAATTTCGCTACTTGGGAAAACAAATCCCCGACGTTTGGACAGATTTACAACAGCGTCTACGCGATCCATGAAACTCAACATCCGATAAGGCTTTCCGACTGGTTGCCGGAAGCAGGAAACCCCATTCTATCGAGTTTTAATCGGTATTTAGATCGTCATTAACACTCGACTCATACTCCGTTACTGAATCAGGAGTGAACTCCATCAGCATCTCGAACGCCGTAGGTTCATCCCGCATGTTTGCCAAGAATGGCCAAACCCCAATTTTTGCTTCCATTGAGCCAAGTGCTCGGCGATAGGAGCCTACGTCTAGCCAATCGGTCTTTATTAAGTAGCGCTCAGGTGAATCTGCGTTGTGAAAAATGCTGGCCGATACAAATCCAGGTCTTTCTTGCAAAACATTAGTTGCCTGTTTAGCTTCTAGTTTCCAGGAATCAGCATCGGAAACGTCAAAGATCCAAATCGTATGGAACGTGCCAAGCATAAAAGTTAGGCGCCGTAATTGATCGCAGTTGCAGCAACCAAAATCAAGAACACCATCAAGCGAATCAATCTAGATTTTGAATCTAGTAATGGCCAGGACAAGTACATTAGCCAACCAATGAAAGCGCTCACCACAGTTAACGAGATGCCTGAATAAGGTGCTGGCAAGAACAGGCCAAGCAACATGAAAACTGCGATTAAGCCGGGAACTAGAAACTTTGGTAGCGCATGAATCCGTAACAAAGCTGGCGCACTCAGGTCAGTTACTCGCTTTCGAAGCGCAGAATGAGTCACCACTGGAACCGCTGGATTTGGCTTTTTTGGTTTATTTGGTTGACTCATAACCCAATTACAACACGGGATAGTCGAAATATTGCGGAGGCTTATTGACAATCATTCCCATTAAGTTTACTATTGAGAACTGTTCCCAATAAAGGAGTTTTCATGGCTGTATTAGTTGCTCTCGGTACCGTACTTGCTACGTTCCTAGGCGGATTTCTAGCACTGCGAGCGCGAAAGCGTATGCACCTAGTGCTTGGCTTAAGTGCTGGGCTACTCCTTGGCTTGGTTTCGTTTGATCTGATTCCAGAAGTATTCGAATTAAGCAGCCTGGAATTTGGTCACGTTCCAGCCGTAATGGTCATGTTTGTTGTTGGCTTCCTGGCTCTGCACATTTTGGAGCGTTACTCCGGTGCTCATGAACCGCACGACTCTAAGTACAACGATGGTCATGAGCACTCCCATAACACAACGGGTGTAATTGCTGCTTCCGCGATGGTAATTCACGTTTTCCTTGACGGTCTTGCAATTGGTTTAGCGTTTCAGGTCAGCTCATCTCTTGGTTGGATTGTTGCCATTGCAGTTTTGGCGCATGCATTCACTGATGGATTAAACACCGTCTCAATGTTGATTTCTGCTGGCAAGTGGCAGACCCGAGCAATCATGCTCCTTATCGCAGCTGGAGTAGCTCGAATCGCTGGCGCATTCCTTGGAGCAAGAGTTGTTGTTGCAGATAACGTTCTTGGTTTGTACCTGGCACTGTTTGCTGGTTTCTTGATCTACCTTGCGACTTCGCATATCTTGCCTGAGGCACACAGCACTAAACCATCACGCATGACGCTACTTGCCACAGTTACCGGCGTAATCATTATGTTTGTAATTGTCACTTTGGTTCACGGCTAATCATGGCTACTCAACGCTTAACAAAACAACGCAGAGCAATAACACAGGCACTTACTTCCCAAGAAAACTTTAGAAGTGCACAAGAGATTCACGCGCTGCTCACCGCTAATGGTGAAACTATTGGTTTGTCTACCGTGTATCGAAACTTAACCGAAATGTTTGAAGCCCGCGATGTTGACATGATTATCGGTGCAGACGGTGAATCTCAGTACCGACTTTGCAGTAACGATCACCACCATCACTTAACTTGCACAAAATGTGGACTTGCACTTGAGATAACTGGTGAGGCGCTTGAAGTTTGGGCTAAACAAGTAGGAATTGATAATGGATTTACTGAAATTTCTCACACTCTAGAAATCACGGGTATCTGTCGAGCTTGCAAGAAGAATTAATCTTCTGGCAAAGGGTTAGGGACTGCTCCCCCATAACGACGATCGCGAGAAGCATAAATTTCACAGGCGTGCCACA
>CANKTT010000133.1 GCA_947486505.1 Actinomycetota bacterium
CCACATCGCAAAGACTATTTAGCGGATGAGGCTGGAAATTTCGATGCGGAATCCTGCCCATTTTGTATTGCACAAGGAGTTTCAGATTCTGATGGACTAGTTGTGGTTCGGCGTAGTGCAACTTTTGTTGTCATGAACAAGTACCCGTACAACAGTGGTCACCTACTTGTGTGTACGAATCGACATGTCCCGTTGTATGACGAATTGACCGCAGAGGAAGTTGTTCAAATGGGCGAACTCACCGCTCAAGCCATGAGAACTCTGCGAAGTGTTGCCAATGCCGCAGGTTTCAACATCGGATTAAACCAAGGAAACGTAGCTGGCGCAGGTATCGCCGATCATATTCACCAGCACATTGTCCCGCGTTGGGCAGGAGACATAAACTTCTTGCCGATAGTAGGTGGCACGAAAGTATTACCTGAATTGATTGAGCAAACTCGATTGCTGTTGTCAGAAAGTTGGAGCAGCTAACAAAGCTTCAGAGTCTGATGTCGAGATAGTTGAGCCTGGCGTTAAGCCGCTGGCTAAGAGTGCAACTTGGTTAGATTCGATTACTGCTATTTGCTCAATGTGGTCAACGTTCGCAAATAGTTCTTCATCTTGGCTCGGCCCCCACATGCGCACCAGATTTTCTGTAATTGCGATGCCAACTCGCGCCGAGGTAGCGGTGGCTTCGCAAACTGATCCAGCATCAGATAGCACCGGCACCCACATTGGTTTTAGCGTGGCTAGCCAGTTGTTGAAGATACTGACGCCAATGCCATCGTCGATTGGTGTGATTGCCACTACGTCAGGGTGAGACCAGGCGGCCTCCAGTTTTGTGACACTGATTGGTAAACCTGCGGCGTGATTTTCCAAAGTGGAATCGTCTAAACCTAGGTAAGCCAGTTGATCAAATAGATCTTCACGTGCTGAACTTGTAATCGTGATGTGCTCCGGGTCAGCAGCCTTAGTTATCCAATTAGATTCAATGAGTGCATGAATCTCACTCGTGAGGATGTCATAGACACCAGTTAATGAAAGTTCATCGTCGGCATCAATCGGTAGATAGCGAACCAATAGGTCTGGCTCTAAAACTCGACTGGAAATCGCACAGAGTTCGTCAAAGTCGGCGCGCCCATTCACAACATTGAATGCCAAAATATGTCTTGGCAATGTGGCGTCTTGAGCAGTTGACCACATCTCGATAATCTTTGGATCCACGCCCGCGGCGCCATCTAGGGAAGCAACAAAAGCGTCACAGGATTCTAAAATTCTGAAATCGGCCTGTGAAGGTCGATGCACGATTGCAACCAGATTGGGATATTTATCAAACTGGGCAAACGAAGAGTTTTCACTTACAGGGCTGGCGCCAATGTTGGCATAAACCTGGGTTAGGTCGGAAGTTTCCGACGTAATCAAATAGATCAAAACGTGCGGATACCCTGTGGGTGCATCTGAACTGGGTAACATCGTCATATCCCTATGAATCGTAGCGGCCAACTGTCAGTAGAGGTATTCATCGTGCTTGATAACGCAAACGCGCGTCGTTCTGTTGCGCGGTTTATTGATCCGGTGGCCAAGGTTTTGCTTCGTCTTAACGCAACGCCAGATGGCATAACTTGGTTCGGTTGCGCGGCTACCGTAACGATTTCGATTGCATTCTTGGCACAAGGGAAGTTTCTAATCGGTGCAATTCTCTTCGGGTTATTCAGCTTGGTAGACCTGTTAGATGGCACTATGGCGAGAATGCTCGGCACATCTGGTCCTTGGGGTGCTTTCCTGGACTCCACGTTAGATCGAGTTTCAGACTCTGCGGTGATTTTTGCCTTGATCTACTTCTACGTCAATACAGACTTAGAAAACAGTCGATTGGCTGTCATGACTGGAGTGGTATCACTGGTAATGAGCTTGCTCACTTCATACGCACGCGCCAAGGCTGAGTCCTTGAACGCAAAGTGCACCGTTGGTATTGCAGAGCGAGCAGAACGTAACCTGATTCTTTGGATTGCGCTCCTGATTTCAGGAATGCTCGTTGACGTGATGCCTTATGCACTATCCATCTTGGCTTCAGTTTCAACAATAACAGTTATGCAGCGCATTCTTTTCGTTCGAAAACAATTGGTGCTGCAATCTTGAAATCGCGATTGGTTGATCTTGGGTACTGGTTGGGGTGGAATGCGCTTTGGATCATGCCCACAAGATTGGCCTTTTTTCTTTTCGACAAGGCCGCATCGATTGCATGGCGCAGAAACACAAAAGCTATCCAGCAGTTGGAGATGAATCTGTCTCGAGTGCTTGATTGCGCAATAGATGATCCTCGGATTCGGTCGCTTAGTTTGCAAGCCATGAAGAGTTACATGCGCTACTACTGCGAAACGTTTATGCTGCCACGCTGGAGTGACGAACAGTTGCTTGGCCGAGTTCGAGCCGAAAATTCAGAGCAGGTGTTAGCCGCACTGAAAACCGGGGGAGCAGTCTTATCGCTGCCACATTTAGCAAATTGGGATTGGGCTGGGGCTTGGGCGGCTCGTCATTTTGGTTCGCTTTGCACGGTTGCGGAACGTTTGCGACCAGAAGGTGTTTTTCAGAAGTTCCTTAAGGCCAGAGAATCCCGAGGAATTACGTTAATGCCGCTGACTGGAGATGGTGGCACATATGAGTACTTGCGCGAACACGTGAATCAAGGACGCTTAGTGGCACTGCTAGGGGATCGAGATGTTGCAAAAAGCGGAATGGGAAATGAATTTTTTGGACATCGGGTGTCGTTACCGATCGGAGCAGCATTACTTGCACTTGATACCGGAAGGCCGCTGTTTACCTGTGCACCGTGGTATGACGGTGAGGATTTAGTAATCACTTTTGATTCGGAAATAGTTTTTGATCGCAATCCAGTGCAGGGTAGAGATCGATTACGGCGAGCACAAGAAGTTACGAAGTTAGTCGCGGATAACTTTGAGCAACACATCAGAAGCCATCCGGAAAACTGGCACCAGTTACAACCAATTTGGCCAGATCTGGTTGCAAATGGCGCGACGCAGGATGTTGCGAAATGAGAATTGGAATAGTTTGTCCCTACTCATGGGACATACCAGGTGGTGTCAGTGCCCACGTCGCAGATTTGGCAGAGGCCTTGATTCGAATGGGTCACTTTGTGAGTGTCCTGGCGCCTGCCGAGTTCGATGAGTTGTTGCCCGCTTACGTTGTTTCGACTGGTAAACCGCGGGCGGTCAAGTACAACGGATCAGTAGCTAGGTTGAGCTTTGGTCCGATTGCTGCTCGAAAAGTTTCCAAATGGATCGAAGATGGCGAGTTCGATGTTCTTCATGTTCACGAACCGCTGGCACCAAGTCTTTCGGTGTTGGCATGCTGGGCAGCTAAAGGCCCGATAGTTGCAACGTGGCATTCGTCAATGGATAAATCACGAATGATGCTTACACTTTCTAAACTGGCGCAAACTGCAATGGAAAAAGTATCGGCACGAATAGCAGTAAGCGAAGCAGCGCGTGCAACTTTGATTAAGCATGTCGATGGTGATGCAGTGGTAATTCCAAACGGTGTTGACGTGTCAGCTTTTGTAAATGCCAAACCAATGTTTGGCTGGCCTGGATCAAATGAATCGATTGTTTTCTTGGGTCGAGGTGATGAGCCACGTAAGGGTTTAGCTTTATTGGTCGAGGCTTATCCAGAAATCAGGCGAAATCATCCCAAAGTTAGATTGCTGATTGCTGGGCCTGGTGAGCCCGCCGGCATTTTGGAATCCCTTTCGCCTGAAGA
>CANKTT010000134.1 GCA_947486505.1 Actinomycetota bacterium
GAAGTTCGATCTGACTGTAATCCGCCGTCAGCAAGGTCTCGAATTCCTTGCCAACTACGAAGCTGCCACGGATAGCAAAACCTTCTGCAGTTCTAATAGGAATGTTCTGTAAGTTTGGCTCAGTGCTTGATAACCGACCAGTTGCGGCCACCATCTGATTAAAGCTGGTGTGAATTCGACCATCAGGTGCAACAGAACTGAGCAGTCCAGTTACGGTCTGTTTCAATTTACTAACTTCGCGGAACCGCAATAGCGCTGTTAAAAGATCATCGTCTGGAAACTTTGCAAGTAAGCCCTGTAATGATTCAGCATCGGTTGTGTACCCAGTCTTAATTTTTTTAGTTTTTGGCAGACCTCGCTCTTCAAAAAGTACTTCTTGGAGTTGCTTTGGCGAGCCAAGATTAAATTCGTGGCCCACGGTGTCATGCGCCTGCTTTACGGCTGCTGCGCTGTCACCTTCAAAGTTTTCTTCCAGTTTTTTAAGCGCCTTAACATCTACCGCTATGCCGAAGTTTTCCATCTGAGCGAGTATGGAAATCAGTGGCAACTCAACATCTCTAAATAATTCGCTGCCACCGCGGTTGATTAATTCGGCTCCCAGATACTCACTCAAATCCAAAGTCGCCCGAGCCGCCAGAGCAAGGTCTTGACCTGAAACTTCAGTGGATCCATCGAGGGATAACTGGGCACTTGGAGTGGCTGTTGACTCATCCAATGACTTATTTAAATAGCGCTGGGCCAAATCTGAAAGGCCAAAGTTTCGCCCTCCTGGTGACACCACGTATGAAGCAATAGCAGTGTCAAAAATTAGTCCATTAAAGGAAATGCCTGCTGCTGCGAAAGCTAGCATTGGACCCTTGGCATCATGGGTAATCTTTGGGCTCTCACTTTCTAGCCAAGCAAGCAACGGCTCGCCTCCGTCAGCCACAGTGCACCAAACACTTGCACCGCTGTTGGCGACTAATGCAATCGCGTCCAAAGTGCCAGTGCCACTACCCCAATTTCCGGCAACGCTAAAAGCAATGTTTTGCTCCGCGTGGCTTTTCAGCCAAGTGGCAAGCGCATCAGCTTTAACCTGTTGGGTAACTACTTCAAATCCAACTTCTGAATTTGAATAAGAAGTAGCAGGCGCATCGACTTTTGCATTCTTGCTTGGCTTTGCAGGCGCGCTCGAAGTTACTGGCGAATTTGTGGAAGTTGGCCAAGCAGAAAACAATCTTGGACGAAGCGCCGAAAATTCCAGTGCATCAAGTACTGCGTGCACCACACTCGCGTCATATTCTCGCTTTGCATAAGATTCAATGTTTGTGTCAACAGGAGCATTCTCGACGAGACGGTTTAACTCATAATTAAGTTCGACTTGCGCTAAGTTTGCCCGCAGCGCTTCCCCGACTTTGCCACCGATTGAATCCGCGATTGCAAGAATGTTTTCTAACTCGCCGTACTCAGCAATCCACTTTGCTGCAGTTTTTGGACCAACACCCGGTACGCCTGGCAAGTTATCACTTGTTTCACCTACTAGTGCGGCAAGTGTTCGGTATTGAACTGGTGTGACACCGTATTTTTCAAAAACAGAGTCAGGTGTCATAAGTACTAAATCAGACATGCCCTTTCGAGGATAAAGAATTGTTACCCGCTCATCCACCAACTGAAATGAATCTCTGTCACCACTGATTATGCTCACGGGAAAGTCACATGCTTTTGCAAGTGTTGCCAAAATGTCATCCGCTTCGAAACCATCGGCTTCAACAACGCAGATATTTAACGACTCCAGAACCTGCTTAATTAATTCAACTTGTCCCTTGAATTCAGGTGGTGTTTTTGCACGAGTTGCTTTGTAATCAGGATATTTTTCACTTCGGAATGTTTTTCGCGAAACATCAAATGCCACCACTAAATGGCTGGGTTTACGATCCTTTAGGACATTGACCAACATTGACACAAAACCGTAAACCGCATTGGTGTGCTGGCCCGAACTTGTGGCAAAATTTTCTACCGGAAGACCATGAAATGCCCGATAGGCAAGCGAGTGACCATCCAAGATGAGAAACTCAGGGGTAGCATTCACATCTTGATCCTAGAGGGGTACCACTTGAGTCAGAGCCAAGACAACCAGGCGCAGCACGTGCAGGTCGGCGCCATGGCCGAGCGTATGGGAATTTCTATCAGTTTCGCCACAGCTGCGAAAGTCGTAGGCCACATGCCAGTGGAGGGAAACACCCAGCCATTTGGATTATTAAATGGTGGCGCGTCCATGGCAATGGCAGAGACCCTTGGCTCGGTGGGTGCCCATCTACATGCTGGCCCAACCCGAAGTGTTGTGGGAATCGATATAAATGGCACGCACCATAGGAGCGCAACATCGGGAATCGTTACTGGCACAGCGACTCCCCTAAGTCTGGGCCGAACTATTGCCGTATATGAAATTGTGGTGACAGATGAGCGGGATAAGCGACTTTGTACCGCGCGGCTAACTTGCTTATTGCGAGATTTACCTTAATTCTCTAAATCCCCCACTTGTAAAAATTTCCTGAAAGGCTATTGGCATGTTCATTGGGTCTGGCACATTAATAAATGTCATCGCGATTTTGATTGGATCCACCATCGGGGTCTTTATTGCGCACCGACTAAATGAAAAAATTCGTGATGTTGTAACTGATGGCCTTGGATTAGCCACTGGAATGATTGCAGTGCTAACAACCGCCGCCATAACCAATCCCCTGCTGACTCAAAATCTTGGCTCAGGTAGGCCCGTGCTTATTGTGCTCGCCAGCGTTGTTGTCGGCGGCATACTTGGCACCTTGATGCGAATCGAAGAACGACTAGAGATTTATGGTGACCGACTCAAAGCGAGATTTTCTGGTGAGGATGGCTCGCGCTTCACTGAAGGTTTCGTTGCAGCTTCATTGCTTTTTTGCGTGGGAGCGATGGCGGTACTAGGACCAATAACTGATGGACTTGGTGGAGGCAATGAAATCTTAGTTCTGAAATCCACACTGGACTTCTTTGCCTCAATAGCGTTTGCTTCGGTATTTGGCTGGGGAGTCGCTGCTTCCGCGCTGACAATCTTGTTGTTTCAAGGCAGCCTGACGCTTCTTGGATACGCTCTTGGAAACTTCATGTCAGAGGTTCAAGTACTAATGCTCACAGCAACTGGTGGTCTATTACTTCTTGCAATTTCGCTGCGATTGTTAAACCTTAAGCAAATACCGGTTGGAAATATGTTGCCCGCCCTAGTTCTTGCTCCGCTTTTAGCTGCAGTCTTTTCCTAGTTCTTGCCGGAACAAAAAACAACCCCAACTCAAAAGAGTTGGGGTTGTTTTAATTCTTAATTAACCGCCTAGGTAAGCCTTAGCGATTGCGGGATCGTTAGCAAGCTTGGAGCCATCACCCTCAAGCTTGAGGTGACCTGATTCCAAAACATACGCATAATCTGCAATTCGAAGGGCTGCCAATGCATTTTGCTCAACCAACAGAATCGTTACGCCCGACTTACGAATTGTCTCAATTGTTTCAAAGATCAAATCAACTAGAACTGGCGCAAGACCCATCGATGGCTCGTCCATGATCAGAAGCTTTGGGTCCCCCATGAGCGCGCGACCAACAGCAAGCATCTGCTGCTCGCCACCAGACATGGTTCCAGCTTTTTGGGTAATGCGTTCCCGCAAGCGTGGGAAGAGTTCCAGAACCCGCTCAGGGCTTTCCTTCACGGCAGCTTGATCTTTGCGAA
>CANKTT010000135.1 GCA_947486505.1 Actinomycetota bacterium
AGAGTTGGCAGATTTCGCAACGCTATCGTTCCCGAGGTTGAAACAACCCGGGACTTTGTGGCTGAATTCGAAAGTGGTAAATACGATCACCTAAAAGACAAACCGATAGTCACTTACTGCACCGGCGGAATCCGCTGTGAGGTCCTATCTGCGGTCATGAAGAGCCGTGGCTTTGAAGAGGTTTACCAAATTCAAGGTGGCATTGTGCGCTACGGCGAGCAGTTTGGGGACGACGGTTTGTGGGATGGTTCGCTGTACATATTTGACAACAGAATGAGCATGGACTTTTCGGAGAATACTAAAACCATTGGTTCATGTGATGATTGCCAAGCTCCTGCGAAATACTTCTACGATCGACACCACATCCGTGGTCGAGTACCATTTCTACTTTGTGATGAATGCGCAGTTAAAACTGGCGCTACTAAACCAAGCGCCAACGAAGATGATATCGCTGGCTAACTAAATACTGGCTAACTAACCGCTGCGACGACATCAATCTCGAGCAGCAGACCTGGAATCGCGAGCGCAGTTACTTCAACAGTGGTATCAGCTGGATAAGGCTTGGTGAAGTACTTTTCGCGACATTCGATGATTGTCGGAAAGTTGGTCATGTCTGTCATGTAGATGTTCACTTTGAACACCTTTGATAGATCGCTACCTGCTGCCGCCAAAACTGTTTTGAGATTGGCAAAAACTTGATGCGCTTGCGCCTCGAAATCATGCTCACCAACGATTGAACCATCAGCCCCAAGAGCTGCTTGTCCCGAGACGTAAACGACGCCGTTATGCACCGTTGCCTGCGAGTAGTGAAATGGGCTATCCCATGTGTAAGGGCTAGCTATACCTGAGTGACTCATTTATCCTCCAAAAGAATTAGTCCAACATTTTCATGAGTTGAGGGAAATTTCAGGAGTTTTGAAAAAGCTGATGAATTTTCAGCACTAAACCGAGTCGGGGCGAGGACCGGTTTGCTCAAGTGCCCGAAGGCTAGCAATTCGCTCTTCAATTGCTGGATGGGTGGCAAATAACTTTGAAGTTATCTTGTTGTCTAATGGGGATTCAATCCACATGTGGGCCACTGCATTCGACTTTTGGTGAACTACGGTGCTGTCGGCCGCCAATGTCTCAAGCGCCCGTCTCAGCCCTGCTGGATTTCGGGTAAATGCAACTGCTGTTGCATCAGCAAGCGATTCCCGTTTTCTTGAGATTGCAGCCTTAAGTAAAACTGCTGCAATCGGCGCCAGCAATGCAGCTACCAATGCGGCAACAAGAACAAACGGATTGGCTCCCCCATTGCTATCGCGACGACCGCCACCGAAAAGACTTATCCGCAATAAGAAATCGCTCATTAAAGCGATCGCACCTGCCGTCGTTGCGGCTACAGCAGAAACTAAAGTATCGCGATTAGCAACGTGTGCTAATTCGTGTGCAGCAACGCCTTGTAGCTGTTCACGATCCATAACTCTCAGAATTCCTGTTGTGAATGCAATGACGGCATGCTCGGGGTCTCTACCTGTAGCAAATGCGTTTGGTGCATCATCTTCTACAATTGCGACTTTAGGCATAGGCAATCCAGAAGCAATAGTGATCTCATGAACTAAATTGAACAACTGTGGCGCAGTATCGTGATCAATAACTTTGGCACCGGTCATTGCTAAAACAATCTTGTCTGACGAATAGTAAGAACCCCAGACGCTGATTACTGAGATTCCGACGGCTATCGGTATGACTCCGAGCGTTGTGTAGCCAAGGAACAACGCAAAGGCATAGATGACGAAAGCTGTAAGACTTCCCATAATTCCGAGAAGAAGAAATGTCTTACGTTGGTTACTTTTTTGTAGCGCCCTGAAGTTAGACAAGTGATTCCTAAATCTGAAGGAGCGTTACCTAGTTGAATGAAACGTTGGGAACAACACGCTTACCTGGATCGTCAACCACGTAAAAGTCGCGTTCTACAACATTCGCAGGCCCCGCAAAGAATTTGCCAGGGATTGCAACTATTGTCTCGTTCAAAGCGCGAACTGCGTCGTTGTAATACTGACGCGCAAATCCGACCTTGTTCTCCGTGCCGGACAATTCTTCTTGAAGTGACAGGAAGTTTGCAGATGCTTTGAGGTCTGGATAAGCCTCTGCGACGGCTAGCAAACCACGCAGAGCCTGAGTTAACATGCCATCTGCTTCAGCCACTGCTGCAACACCTTGCGCGGCAGTTGCTTGAGCTCTGGCTTGGACGACCTTTTCGAAAGTTTCCTTTTCGTGTGAGGCGTAACCCTTAACGGTTTCCACCAAATTAGGGATCAAATCACCTCTACGTTGAAGCTGAACCTCGATTTGGGCGAACCCTTCATCGACAGCAACGTTAAGTCGAACCAATTTGTTGTACTGAACAATGCCAAAAATGACAACAAGAGCAAGCAGGGCTAGAACTATATAAAGAGCAATCATGACTTTAGATTACCCCGCTGCGCGTAGAATCAAACCTTAAATGTGAATCTTGGACCAGGATCTTTTTGCCCGCTGCTAAACCAGGCTGGCTCGATGTTCTTCATCATGCGTCAATACCTGAATGATCAAGCCCGCAATATCGATCAACCCGAAAGCCTCATGATGGGCCTTGGCTCGCCACTGATCTGGCGTTAAATCTTTAACCGCCGACAAAAGCTGTGTCCGTTCGGACATAGCCAGTGCTGATGTCTGTTCTAGGGACATTTGGTTGAAACGTTCAAATGTGGCGCTTGCATCAGGTTCCCACCAAGAGAAACTGGGTGGTTCTTCATGTAACTCGAATGCCTTACACATTTGTGCGATTCGCGGTAACCAAACTTGCTGGTCAACTTGCGAGATATGCCCAAGTACCACCTGGGCTGGCCATTCACCCGGAATCAAAAGATGTCGTTGCGTAGCTTCAGCCAACTTCGCCGACTGGATCATACGATCAATCGACATGATCAGCTCGACCATCAAGACTGCAGGCGGATTAGACATAGGCTCATTGTGCCTTATCGAACCTTGAATCAACCAGTTAGGAAGATGCAATTCAGGCAAACGTCGGGCACTACTTCTTCACCAGATGATCGCCTTTCCCTCATTCTTGACCAAAACCTCGTTCACTCTTGTGAATGGTTTTGATCCATGAAATCCTCGATTAGCACTCAATGGACTGGGGTGAGCCGAACAAACGATTGACTTCGATTCAAACATATCCTCAAAACCTTTGGCATGGTTACCAAAGAGCAATCCAACGACTTGTGGATTCACGTCCACAACATGCGTGATGATGGCTCGAACTATTGGATCCCACGGCCAAGTCGAATGCGCAGCTCGAATGCCCGACTCTGTCGTTAACGAAGTGTTCAGCAACAGCACTCCTTGGTCCACCCACTTACCCAAAGATGGCTGTGCTTGAGAAGGACTTCCAGTATCCACTAACACTTCTTTGAAGATGTTTCGCAAGGAACCCGGCAGGGGCTGAGTATCGTCTGGAACCGCAAATGCCAAGCCAATAGCGTGATCGGGCGTTGGGTAAGGATCCTGCCCGATGACAATAACTGGGACTTCACTTGGCAACATCGCTAGCGCGGCAAAGATCTTGCTTTGCTCAGGTACAACAATCTTCCCAGACGAAACTTCGAGTGATAGCAACCTGTCAATCTCATCTATCTCACGTCTGCAACCGAGCAAACAACCCTGCCAAGAAG
>CANKTT010000136.1 GCA_947486505.1 Actinomycetota bacterium
ATTGCAAAAGTTCTCGAGCACGCGCCGGATGATGAAATCAAATCTCATGTCCGAGCCATGGCGGTAGAGCCGTTGCCAAATGATGTCCCTGATGAAAGATATGTTCAAGCAGTGTTAGCCAGAATTCTAGAAATGGACGCTGGTAGGCGAGTAGCTGAGATAAAGGCAGCGCTGAGCAGAGCAGAGGACGGTACTGACGAAATTGATCAAGCACGATTACTTACTGACTTATTGTCACTGGAAAGTTATCGACGTGATATGCGAAACTTCGCAATCGGTGACATCTAATGAGTTGGTTTAAGAAAACCCCGGCGATGCCCGATGATTTAGCCGCAGCAGTAGCGCCACATGGTCGCTTGCTGGGTTGGGCTTATCATTCTGGTGGTTTGATCGCGGTTACAAAAACCTCCTTAATTGAAATTTCCGGCGAAGTTACCACTGTTACACCCTGGACTGATTCGGTGCAGGCCAAGTGGGAACCACCCATATTGACTGTTGTATTTCAAGGCCAAATGGATGCAGCACCGGCGTCACGATCTTGGACTTTAGATGAGGTAAGTCAGTTGCCGCGAGCCGTGAGAGATCGCGTGACTTCTGCGGTCGTAGTGGATCGGGTATTCGAATTACCCAATGCTGGCAAGGTTAGATTCGTGGCACGTAAGGACGAAACTAGCGTCTACTGGAGCGCAATTGCCGAGAATCCAGCGACAAGCCAAACCGAGATCGGACAAATGGAAATCGCAAAGGCTATCGGCGAACTTCGCTCAACGTTTGGAATCTAGGGCATTTCGCCACAGCGACTTCATTTTGTTAAGATTATCGAGTTAATCCCCTGTAGCTCAATTGGCAGAGCACTCGACTGTTAATCGAGTGGTTATTGGTTCGAGTCCAATCGGGGGAGCCACGTGAAAGCATTTCACCCGAGGGAAAAAATGAAGAAATTGTTTTCCTTTGCGCTCTTAGTAGCGATAACTAGTTTCGGCGCTGTTACAACCAGTAAAGCTGCAGAGGTAACTCCAAACGCTTCGGATTACAAGTACCGGTCCTGCAGTTATCCAAAAGGCAAGCCAGGTGAATACAAGCCAAATGCGACGTCTTGGAAGGCACAAGGATTTACTGAGGCCGTTAAAGGTATTGATGTTTCGGTTTGGCAGCATCCAAACGATGAACCCATAGATTTTGTGGCACTTAAATCAAAGTATGACGTTTCGTTCGTTGTCATAAAGGCATCGGACGGTGGCACGCGCGGAAACGACAATGCCTTGAACTGGTTTCCAGTTGATAGCGCAGCAGCTCGAGCCGAAGGCTTAGTCGTCGGCGCCTACCACTACGCCCAACCTGGAAACCTGGACCGTAACACGATCACGGATGCAAAGATGCAAGCGCAGCGCGCCGTCAAACAAGCTGAAGGTGCCAAAGTTGGCGACTTGCCTTTGACACTTGATTTGGAAGAGCTTCCGTGTGGGTGGACGATTCAAAGATTAGCTAAATGGACGAAAGCATTTCTAATTGAAGCTGAAACATTAACGGGACGCACACCCATCATTTACTCAAATGGAATGTTCATCGGAAGATTGCTCGATGCAGGTGCTACTGACTTGTCTCGGTATCCGTTATGGCTCGCTAAGTGGGGACCGAAGTTGCGCACGAACCCTAAGGAAACACGTATCTGGAATAACAACTGGACCATTTGGCAATTCACGGCTGATGGTGACATTAGTGCAGTGCCATCAAGTACTACTGATTTAAATGTATTCAACGGAACCAAAGAGCAGTTCCAAGAATTTGTAAATCGCTAAGCGAACGCTGCTTCGAGGGCGACTTCAACCATTGCCTTAAATCCGGTTTCCCGTTCCTCAGATGAAGTTTTCTCGTGAGTACGAATCATGTCGCTGACCGTGCAAATGGCCAGCGCACGCCGGCCAAATCTGGCTGCAATTGTGTAGAGACCACTGGCTTCCATTTCAACACCAAGTACTCCGTGCGCCTCCAGAATGTCTAGCGCATTGCTGTCGTCGTAGAACAAATCCATAGATGCAATACCACCCACGTGATACGTCACACCGTGGGCAGCAGCTGCATCAACTGCAGCCTTTAACAAGTCATAGTTTGCAATCGGAGCGAAATCTAAGCCGCCAGTAGCGCGACGATTGGTGCCGGAGTCAGTGGAGGCAGCCATACCAATAATCACATCGCGCAGTTGAGTCTTACCTAAGCCACCGCAAGTACCGATGCGGATGGCAGTTTGCACATCAAAATCTTTGAACAACTCTGTGACGTAAATCGAAATGGATGGGATTCCCATGCCGGTTCCTTGAACTGAAACCCGGTTTCCTTTGTAGGTTCCGGTGTATCCGAACATGTTGCGAACTGAGTTGTACTGAACTGCCCCTTCGAGCATGTTTTCGGCAACCCATTTGGCGCGCAGGGGATCTCCTGGAAGCAGGATAGTTTCAGCAATGTCACCTTTATTGGCACCAATATGTACAGTCATAGCCCTTAATCTACTGGGCGCTTCTATTAAGGTTGCGATTAGTCCTCTAGAAGAGTCAGGTACAGGAGTTCCAAGTGGCTGCCAACCAAGCAATCTTTAACGCCAAGATAAACACCCAAAATCCGGATGCCCCAACAGCATCCGCAATCGCCTGGTCGGGTGATCACATCGTGGCCATCGGAAGCGATGATCAAGTGCGCGAAGCGTGCGACGGCAACACCGAAACTATCGACGCTCACGGCAAGGCGATAACTCCTGGAATCGTTGACGGACACCAACATCTATTTCATGGCGCGGAATTTGCCCAAGGCCTAGACCTAGATCGAATCTCCAATCTTTCTGACCTGCGTGCTGCAGTTGCAGCGGAGCGGAAACGAATCGGACCTGGCGCATGGTTAATGGGTTTCGCGCTGGAGTATTCAGCTATTGGTGGCAGGTACCACCACAGTTTGTTAGACGAAGCTGCTGGCGATGGACCGATGTTTTTGTATACCCTCGATGTTCACACCGGCATGGTTAACGCCGAGGCTATGAGGATCGCCAACCTAACGGGTCCACTACAAGTTGCCGATAACTCAGTTGTCGTTGTTGATGAAAATGAAAAACCAACTGGCGAACTATTGGAAATGGCTGCGATGCAAATCGTTTTGAAACATGTGCCAGTTGCAACCAAATCCGATCGCATGGCTTGGTATGCCGAGGCAATTCGACGCCAAAATGCCTTAGGCATTACTGAAGTCCATTTAATGGATGGCAACCTCGACACCGTTGACATCATGCGCGAACTTGAGGAACAAGCAAACCTCAAGCTTCGGATTTTGCTTCATCACTTTGTTTATCCGTATACGCCAATTGAAGAAGTCGAAGCCATGATGCAAACCCATAATCAAAAAGGTTTGCGCTGGCAGGCCGATGGCGTGAAGTTCATGCTGGATGGGGTTATTGATACTGGAACTGCCTGGCTGGAACATCCTGACTCACAAGGCGCTGGCACTGAACCTATGTGGCCCGAGCTTTCGCTTTATCACCAACGCGCTCGGCAATTTCACGATGCAGGTTTCCGAATTGCGACGCACGCAATCGGCGATCGCGCTGTTCGCGAAGTGCTCGATGTTTATGAAGGTTTGCCAGGTGGTTCAAACGGACGCCATCGCATCGAACACATCGAAACTTCTCCCGATAACACCATCGCAAGATTTAA
>CANKTT010000137.1 GCA_947486505.1 Actinomycetota bacterium
GAGATTGCCAAGGCATCACGCGGCTTGGGCGAAGCAATGGTTGGCATCAACGTTGCTGACATTCCAGTGCCGCATCGCTTGGCTGAGCGCGGCTGGTAGTTTTCATGTCCCCAGTATTTGGGGTTCTCGCAATCCAAGGTGATGTGCGAGAACATGCACATTGCCTGGAGAAGTTAGATGTAGATGTACGTCTTGTAAAAACTGCTGAGCAACTCAAGGGCATTGCCGGACTAGTAATTCCTGGTGGCGAGTCCACAACCATGAGCATTCTTGCGGTTAAGAACCATTTGTTTGGACCACTGCGGGAACTGCGTAATCAAATTCCGATGTACGGTTCCTGCGCGGGACTAATCATGCTTGCCGAATCAATTTCTGATGGTCGCCCTGACCAAGAAACCATCGGGGGACTGAACATAACTGCAAAACGCAATGCCTTCGGTCGCCAAGTGGATTCATTCGAAATTGACTTACACATCCCTGCAATTGGTGAACCGGATTATCACGCTGTGTTTATCCGAGCCCCATTGGTTGAAGCTGCCAGCACGGCAGTCGATGTCTTGGCGGTTATTTCAGCAGCTAAATCACTTACCGGTACTGATCAAGTTGTAGCGGTAAGGCAAGATAATCTCATGGCAACTTCGTTTCACCCTGAGATAACTTCCGACTTAAGAATTCACAAGTATTTCGTAGACATGGTGAGGTCCGCATGAGTGGACATTCCAAATGGGCAACAACTAAGCATAAAAAAGCGGTCATCGACTCTCGACGCGGCAAGCTGTTTGCAAAGTTGATCAAAAACATCGAAGTTGCAGCCAGACTTGGTGGGGGAGATACTTCTGCAAACCCCACTCTTTTTGATGCAATAACGAAAGCCAAAAAGAATTCTGTTCCCAACGACAACATCGATCGCGCTGTAAAACGGGGTTCAGGAGTTGAAGCCGGTGGCGCGGATTACCAGACAATCATGTACGAAGGTTATGGACCTAACGGAGTAGCGATACTTATCGAATGTTTGTCAGACAATCGCAATCGCGCAGCGTCTGATACCCGCGTTGCAGTTACCAGGAATGGTGGCAACATGGCTGATCCTGGTTCTGTTTCTTACATGTTTGAACGCAAGGGCGTCGTGATGGTTCCGCAAGGCGCATCAACTGAGGAACAGATTATGGATGTGGCTCTTGATGCTGGTGCCGAGGAAGTGAATGATCATGGCGGCAGCATTGAAATCATCAGTGACTCAAAGGACGTAGTTGCGGTTCGCCAAGCACTGCAGGCCGCCGGCATTGATTACGAATCGGCGGAATCTACTTTTGTACCGAATTTGACGGTTCCAGTGGATGCGGACACCGCACGCAAGGTGTTCGCCTTAATCGAAGCCTTGGAAGACGTAGACGACGTCCAGAATGTGTTTACCAATATCGACATTTCCGATGAGGTATTAGCCGAGCTTGCTGAGGATTAGCCCAGGAAGTTTCGAATTGAAGCACGACTTTTCGCCTCAATCCCGCACTTTATGCCAAATATGACATAGGCTTTCGAACAGATGTTCGGAGGAAATATGCGGATTTTGGGTATTGACCCAGGTTTAACGCGATGCGGTGTTGGGATTGTTGATCTAAACGCTAATCGTCGTGCCTCGTTTGTTTCCGTGCATGTAATCAGAACGCCCAGTTCGAGTGAGTTACCAGCCAGGCTTTTTGAACTCGAATCCGGCCTAACCGAGCTTTTCGAAACATTTCGTCCTGATGCCATCGCCATTGAAAGAGTTTTTAGTCAACACAACGTTCGAACTGCGATGGGCACAGCGCAAGCTAGCGCAGTGGCAATGCTGATTGCAGCTCGTAATCAATTGGATGTTGCAATGTATACGCCGACAGAAGTCAAGGCCGCTGTCACCGGTTACGGTCGTGCCGACAAAGCGCAGATAACCACCATGGTTACGCGCTTACTTAATCTTTCAGAAGCACCGAAGCCAGCTGACGCAGCGGATGCACTGGCCCTTGCCTTATGTCACGCCTGGAAAGGACATGGCAGGTGTCGGATCGCAGATCACTTAGCTAAGCAAAACCAAGTCTCGGTGACTGCCTAATGATCTCTTCATTACGTGGCCCAGTTCTAGAAATTCGATTTGATTCGCTGGTTATTGGTATTGGTGGTGTCGGCATGACTGTCATGTGTTCGCCTGACACAATTTCCGATGCGCGACTCAACCAAGAGATAACGCTTTTCACTTCGTTAATAGTTCGCGAAGACTCGTTAACGCTTTTCGGGTTTGCGAATTCGGAAAATCGCGAAATGTTCGAGGTGGTGCAGGGTGTATCCGGTTTTGGACCAAAATTGGCCTTTACGATCTTGTCATCGTTGCCTGCTGATGAACTACGTACCGCAATCGGCAATGAAGACGTAGCTCGGTTAAAGCTGACGCCAGGTGTTGGGGCAAAGGGTGCACAACGCCTAGTGCTCGAGCTCAAGGATCGGATTGGAACACCAACAACAGGTGCAAAACGTAGTTCAAGTAAGGAATCGCAATGGCAGATTCAAGTAGAGCAGGGATTACTTGGATTAGGTTGGTCGCCGCGTGATGCACAGCGAGCTATCACGGCTGTTATCGAAGAAGGCGTGACGGAATCTCAGCCAACTTCTGAGTTACTTCGCCGCGCGTTACAGATTTTGGCGGGAGCATGAACGAGGGCATGAACGATCGCATGGTTGACCCGCAACTATCAACTGAAGAGCGGGTTGCGGATGCAGCTCTGCGTCCAACTTCATTAGATGAGTTTGTAGGACAAAAGCGGGTTAAGGATCAGCTCCAATTAGTGCTGAGTGCTGCTAAACAGCGAAAGTCAAGTGCTGATCACATCTTGCTGTCTGGTCCACCGGGATTAGGTAAGACCACACTGGCAATGATCATTGCCGCGGAGGTTGGAGCGCCACTTCGAATTACTAGCGGGCCAACGATCCAGCATGCGGGAGACTTAGCAAGCATTCTTTCTAGCCTGGTTCCTGGCGAGGTGTTATTCCTAGATGAAATACATCGGATGTCTAGAGCTGCAGAAGAAATGATGTATTTGGCAATGGAAGACTTCCGTGTTGATGTCATGGTTGGCAAAGGTCCAGGTGCCACGTCAATTCCGTTAGAACTTCCACCATTTACTTTGGTTGGTGCAACGACTCGGGCTGGCATGTTGCCAGCACCACTGCGGGATCGTTTCGGTTTTACAGCTCACCTTGATTACTACCAGCCGACTGAACTCGAAGCTATCGTGTTGCGATCTGCAAGTCAGCTCGGAATCGCAATAGACGCAGATGCAGCAAGTGAACTTAGTCGCAGGTCACGTGGGACACCGCGAATCGCAAATCGCTTACTCCGCAGATCACGAGACTATGCCCAGGTCCACCATGATGGTGATCTGAATCTAACTCGAACTCAGGCCGCGCTCGAGCTTTATGAAGTCGATGATCTGGGCCTTGATCGGTTAGATCGAGCGGTACTGGTGGCTCTCATCGATAAATTCGGTGGCGGTCCAGTAGGGCTCTCCACTTTGGCCTTAGCAGTGGGCGAGGAGCCGGAAAC
>CANKTT010000138.1 GCA_947486505.1 Actinomycetota bacterium
CCCTAGTTCGCATGGCGCAATCCTGGTCACTTCGACTGCCGTTCGTTGATGGGCACGGAAACTTTGGTTCACTCGATGAAGGCCCAGCCGCCTATCGTTACACCGAAGCCCGCTTAGCCAGCCCAGCAAGTGCAATGGTGGATTCGATCGATGAAGACACTGTTGACTTTGCGCCTAACTACGATGGTCGCGAGCTTGAACCCACTGTTTTACCCTCTGCAATTCCCAATCTGTTGGTTAATGGAGCTTCTGGTATAGCCGTTGGTATGGCAACAAGCATGCCGCCTCACAACCTGCGCGAAGTTGTTGCAGCAGCCTCTCACCTACTTGCTCATCCGAAAGCAACCCTTGATGAGTTAATGACTTTTGTGCCGGGCCCAGATCTACCAACCGGTGGCATTATTTATGGCCTTGATGGAATTCGTGAAGCATACGAAGCCGGTAAAGGCAGTTTTAAAGTACGTGCCAAGGTTGATATCGAACAGATCTCTCCACGTAGACAAGGCATCATCGTTCGAGAATTGCCCTACCAAGTTGGTCCGGAGCGAGTTATCGAGCGCATCAAAGAACTTGTAACCAACAAGAAGTTGCAGGGCATCTCCGACGTTATTGATTTAACTGATTATGAATCCGGACTTGAGCTAGTTATTGAAATCAAAAACGGCTTTCATCCAGAAGCTGTGCTCGATCAGTTGTACAAGTTAACTCCCCTTGAAGATGCCTTCCATATCAACAACGTTGCACTTGTTAATGGTCAACCCGTAACTCTTGGGTTGAAACCGTTACTTCAAGTTTTCCTAGATCACAGGCTTCAAGTTGTTCGGCGTCGAAGTGAGTTCCGCAGAACTAAGGCTAATGATCGCCTGCACCTAGTTGATGGTTTATTGGTGGCAATTCTTGACATCGATGAAGTGATCGCAGTTATTCGCGGCAGTGACGACACGGCTGCAGCGCGCGAACGTTTGATGAGCGTTTTTGATCTCAGTGATATTCAAACTAATTACATTTTGGAAATGCCACTTCGACGCTTGACTAAGTTCTCACGCCTAGAACTTGAAAAAGAGCAAGATGAATTACGCGCAATCATCGCGGATTTAACCGACATCTTGGAAAACGATAAGCGCCTTCGTAAAGTTGTTGGTCAAGAACTGACTGATGTAGCTAATAAGTATGGTGATGACCGCATATCACAATTGCTTTCTGACGACGGAATCATCTCCGCTGCACTTCCAATTCCGTTAGAAGTAACTGATGATCCTTGCTTTGTTCTGATGTCTGCAACAGGCTTATTGGCTCGCACTTCAGACAGCACCCCATTGGAGTTCGCCAAGAAGCGTTCAAGTCACGACACAATTCGATCAATGGTCCGTGCCACTGCGCGCGGTGACGTAGGAATTGTGACGAGCTTTGGCCGAGTTGTCCGGCAGTCAGTCGTTAACCTGCCCGCCTTAGCTGAGGGCGCTGCATTATCCGCAGCCGGTGGTGGTGCGCTTAAGGAATTTGTAACGCTAGGCAAGGGCGAAACTGCAATTGCCTTGATGGCCTTGGACCAACCCGAGTCAACTCTTTTCTTAACTACTGCATATGGAACTGTAAAGCGAGTCATCAACGACATTCCTGGCTCAGCCAGTGAATGGAATGTGATTCGTCTTGATGAAGGCGATTACTTAGTTGGGGCTATTCAATGTGAGGATGAAAGTGGCGAGGTAGTTTTGATTACTAGCGACGCTCAACTCTTACACTTTGATGCCTCAGTTGTTCGGGCAACGGGCCGTCCTGCTGGTGGGGTTGTTGGGATTCGACTTTATGAAGGTGCGGAAGTCATATTTGGCTCTGTCGTTGATGCTCACGAAGAGTGTTTAGTTGCAACTGTTGGTGGCGAGGCTGGAGCGCTGCCTGGTACCGCGGCTCACTCTATGAAGCTAACTCCACTTACTGAATTCCCAGGCAAAGGTAGAGCAACTAGTGGAGTGCGTTGCCACAAGTTCTTATCTGGTGAAGATGTGCTCATTGCTGCCGCTGCTGGAAACGGTCCTATCCATGCCTGCGGTTCAACTGGTGCGGCTGTCGAAGTTCCAGACAAACTAGGCAAGCGCGACAACACCGGTTCGAAACTGAGTAAGCCAGTTGCCGCAATCTGCGCAGCTCCATGAAATTAGCTCTATTCAATAAGGCAGTTATTGCCCTAGCGCTTTCCATAACGCTTGCACTTCTAACTACGCCAGCGCAAGCTGCTTCTAAAGCAGTTTCCATGTCACGCCTTGCTTCATCTGTTGCAGCAGGTAAGAAGTTTGTGATAACCGGAATAACTTCTGGGACTCTCAATGGCGCCAATGTCAGAATTCAGCTCAAAAAGAGTGGCCAATGGAAAACTGTAAAAAAGGTTCGCTCCAACAAGAGAACTGGAAAATGGTTAACTTCGTTCACTGCCCCGAAAAGCAACACAGCTTTACAGTTCCGCGCGGTAAGTGGTGGTAAGGTCACGAAAGTCCAAACCACTGCAGTAATTGCACCTCTTAAGTTCACTTTCGCTGGACCTGGCACAAGAATTCTCGGTGTTGACCTTTCGCGTTGGCAAAGTTCGGATCAACCACTTGATTTCAATCGAATGGCATCTGCTGGAGTATCTTTTGCATTCATCAAGGGATCCGACGGACTTTTGACTGAGGACGCCTTAGCAGTCCCGCATGTAACAACTTGGGCGCCTGCCGCGAAAGCAGCTGGAATCTTGGTTGGCTATTATCATTTTGCTCGAATCCCTATCTCAAGGGATCCAAAGCTCATTGCTGCAGATGCAAAGTTGCAGGCTAATCAAGCAACAAGTCGACTCGCAAAACTCGGCGGTTACGATGGCCGCACCTTGCCGTATGTGCTTGACATTGAACGCGTGGATTCCAAAGTAACGGATGAGATGGTTACGCTATGGACCATTACCTGGCTCAATTCCATGCAGAAGTCCACGGGACGAGTACCAATCATTTATTCCTATCGTGATTTCTTGGCAAGCCGCTTCCTGCAAGATCCTGTTACTGTTGCAAAGTTGCGTAATTATCACCTTTGGCTCGCCCAACCTGGGAATCCAGCTGATCCAGCTGTGAAGGTTGGCCAAGGACTCAACGGTCGTCCGTGCTACAACAGCGCATGGAAGCAATCTGACTGCACATATGTTTGGACATTCTGGCAATACACAAACTTAGGCGACCGAGAGTTGTATGGAATTCCGTGGAGCCCTGGCAAAAACGACTGCCCTGCCGATGTCTCACTATGTTTTCCGGGGCCAGGCAGTGGCAGGAAGCACCTGGATCTGAACGTGTTTAACGGCACCTCAAAGGACTTGTCTGCGCTACTTGCGGGGAAATGGTCGCGCTCTGCTGCCGAGTATCAGTAACGTCTAATCATAGATAAACTTAGGCACATGGTTGATGTCCTCGTAATTGGTGCTGGTCCTGCTGGTTTATATGCTGCGTATTACGCCGGCTTTCGCGGATTTTCAGTAACTGTATTAGATGTTTTGACTGAACCTGGCGG
>CANKTT010000139.1 GCA_947486505.1 Actinomycetota bacterium
ACGTGATGATCCGTTATTCCAGTCAACACAGAGATAAAAGCGGGTATCGGTACTCCAGGAGCGCAGAAGGTCCTGAACTCCCCAACAACCTCACCACCGCGAACTTTGACTGCGCCAATTTCAGTAATTCCCGCATCAGCTGGTATGCCACCTGCAGTTTCTAGGTCGACTACCACAAACGTTGTTTGCCATAGGGGCTGGCCGATATCTTCAATTGTCAGCGCTGCGGGAGTAATGCGAGGTAGGGCTGTCCTATTCGGCATCTGAATAGGGCTCTGACTCATATGTGGACTTTACTTGCAAACTCAGACAATTTCAGGGTGGGATCACTCTTGGCACCGTTCCGCCCGACACGATAAAAACTGCACTTAAAAACTGTCAGTGGGGTCTCATATCGTTTCAACTATTAAGTCCCCAGAAGATTTATAGGAGTAACACATGTTGATTGATTGCGCCAGTTGCATAATGCGTGACATCGCCTGCTCAGATTGCGTAGTTACTGCACTGCTGGGACCGATGCCTGCTTCCATTGACTCACACAAGGATGTGCTCGACGTCCTTGCCAACGCTGGATTAGTGTCGCCATTACGTTTGATTAAAGGAGATGCAAACCCAGGACAGCCAGCGGTCAACGCGCAGTAATGCAATCAGCTCGATGGATACGGCAAGATGTATCAATGAGTCGAACTCTGGTCATAACAAATGATTTCCCGCCACGCCCTGGCGGGATTCAAACTTTTTGCTATGAAATGGTTCGCAGATTTGATCCCGAATCAGTTACGGTACTGACTTCAAACTGGGAGGGCGCAGCAGAATTCGATGCGGCACAGGACTTTAAGGTCATTCGAGCTAATACTCGAATCCTATTACCGTCAAAAGCTACCCTCACTATGGCAAGAGAAATTGTTGTTGCCGAAAACATCTCGCGAGTGCTGTTTGGGGCAGCTGCGCCGCTTGGTTTATTAGCGGCACCGCTTCGAAAACTTGGTGTAAAAAACATTGTTGGAATGACTCATGGACACGAGACCGGCTGGGCACAAACCCCAGGGACGCGACAAGCACTAAAAAAAATAGGTAACGAGACTGATTTTCTGACTTACATAAGCGAATACACACACCGGAAGATCGCAAAAGGGTTAAGCCCCAGTGCAGCAGTCAGAATGCGTCGAGTAACCCCTGGAGTTGACGTATCCGAGTTCTCGCCTACGAATAAGAAGTTCGGACATCAACTTCGTGCCAGTTTAGGCTGGAATGAACGCCCGGTAATTGTTTGCGTTTCAAGACTTATGGCACGCAAGGGTCAAGATAGTTTGATTCGAGCTTTGCCCGAAATTCACCTGACCGCACCGAATGCCAGTTTGATCATTGTGGGGGATGGCTCTTACCGAAAAGATCTAGAGCGCCTTGTCAAACAGTTAGGTTTAGATAAATTTGTCCATCTCACAGGCAAAGTCAGTCAAGCTGAATTACCAAATTGGTATGCCGCAGGAGACATCTTTGCAATGCCTTGCCGCACTCGCTTAGGCGGCTGGGATGTGGAAGGTCTTGGCATTGTTTTTCTTGAAGCATCCGCTACTGGATTGCCAGTTGTAGTAGGTAATTCTGGGGGGGCGATAGATGCGGTTGTTGATGGTGAAACTGGCTATTTAGTGGATGGCAAAGATCAGGCTGAAATCGGCGAGCGGCTGGCTTTTCTGTTAACAAATCCAGATGTTGCCCAGAGCATGGGACAAGCGGGACGCAAGTGGGTTGCCAGCGAGTGGACTTGGGACCAAAATTTCAAGAAGTTAGATGGGCTGCTTTCAGGATTGGATTTTGCCGACTAGTTTCTTGCATGTTTTTCCAAACGATTCCAGTTGCCAACAGCAACGTTAAAATTCGAATCGTATGAGCAGCTACAGTCAATACGGCACCTAATTGCAGGTCGGCGTACCACCAGGGATAAATGATTTGCCCAAGGCCAGTGCTGATGAAAAGCAAAATTGTAATGAGCTTGAAATTCTTCTGCGGATTAAAGGCGCAAACTGCAAGTAATCCAAACACCCAAATCATGTACTGCGGAGACAGAACCCGACTTGTGACAATTGAAATCAATACTGCCAAAAATGCAATGTCAGCTGGATTTGCCGAGTCTAGTTTTCCAAAGATTCGCCAATAGAAAAGTAGACCTAAAAGAGTGACGCCAATCAATGTGATAACGAGTGATACAACTTGGGTTCCGTTGGCAACAACTTCGATTGCCCCAAATTGAAATGCCGAAGTGACCTTGCTGGGACCTGCATTCCAAAGCAGGTAGGGCAGAGCTCCAACAGATTCAATTTGTAATCCACGAGAACGTTGACCGCCGATAAATGAAAAACTGTCATCCCACCAGAAACTTAACAACAAGCTTCCAATAGTAAATGTGGCAGCAAACCATGCCATTACCTTTAGTGCGGTTCCTTTTGGTGTTGCAAGCAACAAAAGCAATGGCCATACCTTGAGCAAAGCGCCAACTGCAATGGCAATCCCAAATTTATGCGGCTGCCTAACTGACAGTAAGGCAATTACCGCAGCCAGCGTTACAAATACATCAAATCGGCCCAGGATAATTGGACCTATTAATATTGGCGCAATTGTCCAGATCAATGCTGGATTTAAATTGTTTTGAATCTTTCCACGCTGCAGCAATGATACGAAAATTGCAAGATCTGCAAGTGCGGCCAAAAACACAAATCCAACAGTGTTGCCGGCTATTAAATATCCAACTAAGAAAACAACTGCAGCTAATGGCGGGTATTGCCACATTGGATCGTTGATGGGAAAGCGCGAATCTGCAAGGTTTCCAGCCCACCAGTCGTATAAGCGGACGTCACTAAACAAAAATTCTGATTCTGGATAAAAAATGATCCCAAATCCTGACAATAAAACCCAGATTCTTGTTGTAGCCCAACCTAAAGACAAAGGCATTGCACGCATAACTATCCGATCTCGTCTGAGTTATTAGTCTAGTTAGGCGAATAGATACTCAGATGTAAAGGCCTTCAATGTCGGTGGCAAAATCCTGCATGATCAAATGCCTTCGGATACTCATCTTTGGCGTCAGGTACCCGTTATCGATTGTTAAGTCCTCGGGCAAAACAACAAACTTCTTGATCGCCTCTGAATTGGATACTGCTTCATTGGCAGTATTGACGGCCTTCTGAATCAGTCCGCGCACATCTGTGTTTTCAATTAGATCAGCCATTGGTGCAATTTCAATACCGTTTGCTGCCAAAATTTGCGGAAGAGCGTCCTGATCTAACGTTATCAAGGCGCCAATGTATGGCTTGTTGTCGCCAACTACAACACACTGACTAATCAGCGGATTTGCGCGCAAGCGATCCTCCAAAACTGCAGGCGCAACATTCTTGCCACCTGCGGTAACGATGATCTCTTTTTTGCGTCCAGTGATTCTTAAGTA
>CANKTT010000140.1 GCA_947486505.1 Actinomycetota bacterium
AATTGGAATGCAGTGTCCGCCGACGCCTGGGCCTGGGTAAAACGCTTGATACCCAAATGGCTTACTTGATGCCGCAGCAATGGAATCCCATAAATCGATACCAAGTAAATTGCAAAACTCAACAAGTTCATTCATGAGCGCGATGTTCACGTGTCGATACGTATTTTCGAGCAGCTTTGCCATTTCTGCTTCGCGGGTTCCGCTTGTTGGAACTACTGTGTCGACGAATTTTTCATAAAACGCGACACCTCGTGCGGTCGATTGCGCAGTATCTCCACCAACCACTTTAGGAGTGTTCTTCATTCCGTATACAGGGTTGCCTGGATCAATTCGCTCCGGACTAAAAACTAAGTCAAAATCTTTTCCAGCTACTAATCCGGATTCTTCCAAGATTGGTTTTACAACTTCATCAGTTGTTCCTGGATATGTAGTCGATTCCAAAATCACCATCATCCCTGGATGTAGGTGTTTGGCAATTGTTTTAGTGGCGCCAATTACTGCACCAAGGTCCGGGCCACCCTCTTCGGTAAGTGGTGTTGGAACACAAACCACAACAACATCAGCTTGCGCAATACAACTGGCATCAGTCGTGGCAGAAAAGTTTTGCGACAACATTGTGTGAATGTCAGAGTCGGATAAATCATCGATATGCGACAAGCCGCCGTTGAGGCCACTGACGATTTCCTGATTCAAATCAAGACCCGTGACCTTTAAGTCTGAAGTGCAAGCGGCCTGCGCTAGAGGCAAACCAACATAACCAAGACCAACAATAACTAAAGAAGCGCTCATGTTGACGAGTCTACCTCTAGTGCAGATATAGACTTAGGACGTCCCACTCTGACTCGCAAGGAACACTTATGACTGTTAGTTTCGTTACTCATGTGACTGGTGCGAGACCAAATTTTCCCAAGGCAGGACCTGTAATCAGGGCGTTGTCTGAGCTTGGAATCCAGCAAAGACTCATCCATACCGGACAGCATTACGACGACAAGATGTCTGAAGTTTTCTTCCGCGAACTCGAGTTACCTCGTCCGGATCAGAATCTTGGCGTAGGATCCGGAAAACACGGCGAACAAACGGCTCGAGCAATGATTTTGCTCGAAGAAGAGTTTTTGGCAAATCCCCCAGAGCTTGTCATTGTTTATGGAGACATAAACTCAACGGTGGCTGCATCACTTGTTGCTGCCAAGCTTCAAATACCTGTCGCCCATGTCGAGGCCGGACTTCGCAGCTTCGATCGATCTATGCCTGAAGAAGTTAATCGATTAGTTACTGATCAACTTTCAGACCTATTGTTCGCGACAAGTCCTGACGCGATTGCACATCTGGCTAACGAAGGTGTGGATGCCGACAAGATTCATTTCGTTGGCAACCCGATGATTGACACACTCCTGGCAAACTTGGACAAGGCATCACTTGATTTGCGTAGCTTTGATTTTGCTATCCCAGACAAATACGCAATTGTCACATTGCACCGGCCTAGCAATGTCGATGATGACGAATTGTCCAGAGAGATCGTTAATGCGCTTAATGAGATTGCGGAATTAATTCCACTTATCGTGCCACTTCATCCTCGAGGTCGTGCTCAACTCGAAGCTCTAGGATTTGGTCAATCAAAGAATGTTCACCTGGTAGATCCCCTCGGTTACCTGGACTTCGTAACGTTGATGCGCAATGCGTCAGCTGTGATTACGGATTCTGGTGGCGTCCAAGAAGAAACGACAATCCTAAATGTGCCATGTTTGACTCTTCGGAAAAATACCGAAAGGCCGATCACAATTTCGCATGGTACGAATCGTTTGGTGGAACCGAGTGGCTTAGTTGCAGAAGTTACTCGCGTCTTGGGGGGTAACGCTGGAGATCCGGTTTATCCACCGCTTTGGGATGGTCACGCTGGGCAACGAATCGCAAAAGTAATTGCAGAATACTTGCAGTCTCGCGCCAAAAACTAAATAGATTTTTTTAATCTTTCCCTACGAGGAGTCCAGTTATGCCATTCAGTCTTGGTGCCCAAGTACCAGCTCGTATAAATGAATTAGTTATTCGGACTATTGAATACGCAGGTTCTTCTGGACTGGCACAATCGAAGATCTTTCCTAAGGCGCTGAAATCATTTGCGGTTCGCGTATATGAACGTCGCACTGGCAAGCGACCTTCTGGAATTCTAACTTGGTCTAGAAGCACTTTCAATTTTTTTTGGATTGGTGATTACGTCGCGCTTTCTGAGTCGTTGGAAAAGAAATTAGCGTCGAAGCAAAAGATTCGGGCAAAGGAGTTTGACTTCATAGTTCGAATCACCTGGCACGCAGCGACAAAAGTCGGTATGTCCGTCACAGATTCAATGCAAAACGGATTTGAGTATCACCTGGCGCAAAGTGCTGGTGGTAGAAACGACGCTTCTCTGGGAACCCAAGCTCAATGGCTAAGTGCTCGTCAGATTTCAGGTGGTGCGCCAATAACTTGGAAGCCAAAAGCTGAAGTCATCACGATTGCCGGCCATGCAACGGATATGGACTTTAAAATTTCAGATGACCTCGTGAAGTCAATTGCTGCTATCCGATTCGGAATTCCTGAACTCTGGTTGACGGGACATGAAACGAAAGCTCGACCTGACTTGCAAAATGAGTTAGCACTTTGGGTGCATTGGCTCAACATTTCAAAAGACATTCAACTCTGGCGTCATGCTAACAACGTCATGCGGTCACGAAGTCTGTTTTCAGGCTCGATGATTATTGACGAGGGTCAGCCAGAAAATTCCCAATTGCCTTTAGCCCAAAATGGACTTAAGTTGCCGCCTACGCCTTCGTTGACCCCATACGTTGTTGATAAAAATAAAGTGCTTTATTTCCTCCACAACTCTTTGCCATGGGATTCCCAAGGTTATGCCACTCGATCACATGCCATCATCAAATCCTTGAATTCAAATGGCTGGCAAGCTGAAGGAATTACTCGCCTTGGTTATCCATACGATCGGCACGATGTATCTGTATCGCAAGACATTCCAGTCGATCAAGTTATCGATGGCGTTCAATACCATCGGCTCGGTAGAAAAATTGGACAAATGTCATTGACCTTTAACTTCTTAAGCAGGTACTGCGAACGAAGTGCTCCCCTTGTGCAATCGATAGCACCTGAGATCATCCACGCTGCATCAAATTATTGGAATGGGCTTGCTGCCACGCACCTAGCTGCGCAGGTAGGCGTACCAAGTGTTTATGAGGTTCGTGGATTGTGGGAAGTGACGCGTCGCTCTGCTACTCCTGGATACGAATTTTCTATGTCACATCGGTTCTATGTGAAACTTGAAACTCAGGCTGCATTGCAAGCTAGCCATGTTTTTGCGTTAACTGGAGCGTTGCGTGATGAACTCGTTCGTCGTGGAGTTCCCGCAGACAAAATAACATTGCTACCAAACGCCGTAGATG
>CANKTT010000141.1 GCA_947486505.1 Actinomycetota bacterium
TAACGATTCCATGGCACTGTCATCAAAAAGCAAACCTTGTTTGCCCGCCTTAATGGACGCAGCCTCGCGTGCGATATCGCGATGACGCTGGGCTGTTGCATCTGGCGTGTTGCCTAGATCAGACATGCGGTGCTCCTGAAGACAGCAGGGAGAGGCGACTTATCGCCCCGCGGGGAACCTGTTTCCTTTCACAATAGAACTAGCGAATATCTAGGTCAATGACATCGCGCTCCGACACGCCGAAGCCTCACCCTAAACCTCTAGTAGAGGTTACATTCCCATCGATTATTGGAATCTATACGAAGTCTATAACCGACTAGCTTTTGCGAAGAAGCCAGCAGATCTAGCTGAAGTCGTCTGGTTCGATTTCGTCCAGGAACGCACGGAACTTGTCGAGCTCCTCTTGGGACATGTTGCCATCAGCAAAATCTGCTTCACCATTCTCAAAATCATCATCTATGGCCAGATCCATCCCAGCGAAATCCATGACCTCTTGTTCGACGAAGACCGGAACCTGATTCCGAACCGCTAGAGCCACCGCATCTGACGGGCGGGCACTAATTGAATCGTGATTCAGGAAATTTATAGTGGCGAAGAATGTGCCCTCAACCAGCTCGTTCACTGTGACAGAGATGACCTGACCACCAAGTTGATCTATTACATTTGCCAACAAATCGTGAGTCAACGGCCGAGGCGGTTCAACACCTTCAAGTGCAAGTGAGATGGCCGTTGCCTCCGCAGTGCCAATCCAAAGTGGCAGGTATCTTGTGGCCTGTTGGTCGCGCAGAATCAAGACTGGCTGATTGGATGGTAGCTCAAGGCGAACCCCAACAACATCAACTTGTCTCACATCGCCCATACTATGCGCCTTTTACTACTTCTGACGTTCGATAACTTCGCGAATCAACAGACCATGAAGTGCGGTAATTGCATTTGCTAGCTGTAATGTGAGTTCCTGCGCCTGGGCGCTAGCGTTTTGGTTTTTCCCCGAGGCTGCACTTTTCACTATTGGCGAAAATAGATCAACCTCCCTGCTGGCACTAGAAAGGACGGTCTTCAAATGTCGAGGCTCAAGTCCAAATCCACGCAAAGTCACACCAAGGTTGACGACGGCTGAAGCAGTCACAGAGAAAAACCCCTGTGAATCAGGCTTAATAATTCCAAACTCAACCATCTGGTCAATGAACTCAGCGTCAGCTCCAGTATCCGCCATCAACTCCAGTCGATTCATGCGCACTGTAAGCATCTGGTTGGAAATGTCGATCGCTTCGATGCTGACCAATGCTCTCGGCGCCTTTGGCGTTACATCGCCAACATCGGCTGGCTGCAAACCGCGATTTAAAGCATCAATATGCTCTTTTATAACCCGAAGTGGTAGAAAATGATCGCGCTGCATTCGAAGTACATAACGCAATCGCTCTACATCTACTAAGGAAAACTTTCGGTATCCACTTGCGGTGCGCTCTGGGGCTACGAGGCCGTTGGTCTCCAAGAATCGGATTTTCGAAATTGTAATGTCTTCAAATTCGTCTCGCAGCCGGACTAAGACCTCTCCGATGCTAAGAAGTGCAGGAGAATCTTTTGAAAAGTCATAAAACGGAGATGTCATTTACTGACCTGAGGTCGGCGCCGACAAAAAAACGAAACGAAACTTACCGATTTGCAGCTCGTCGCCATTGACTAGTGCGGTTGAAATAACCCGACTCTTGTTTACGTAAGTTCCATTTAAAGAACCTGAATCACTTAGCACCCAGTCAATACCAACCAGCGCTAATGAAGCATGCTTTCGCGACACGGTTACGTCATCCAAGAAAATTCTGCTGTCGGAAGATCTTCCGATGCTCATCTGTTCACTAGCCGAGAGTGGGAACTCGGTTCCCTCTAGAGCGCCCCTACGAACTACGAGACGCGCGGATCCGCTGGCCAAGTTACCGAGCTTGCCAGCATCAAGTGGAGTTAGTTCCCCAGTCTCTGGGCCACCCGATACCGGGATCACGCCTGTAGCATCCGTTTCCAGAGGCATTCCCTCTAATGGGACTGCCTTTGTTAGCTCTGGTTCATCGCCATGACCGCTCATGTCTATACCTTAACGTGAGGGTTAACTTGACGTAAGTGCCTGGTAGCCTGCTGCGTCCAAAAGCTCGGAAACCAACTCTGAAGCATCCCCTGCAACCCGAACGTCAACAATCCAGCCATTCTTATAAGGATCTGAATTCAAGGTATCCGGCGCAGTCTCAATAGCGTCATTGCGAGCGATGACCTCTCCAGATACAGGTGCGTAGATGTCGCTCACACTCTTAGTGGATTCAACTTCGCCACATGTGCCGCCAGCTGTCAAACTGTCGCCCACATTAGGTAGGGACACGAAAACGATGTCGCCTAGCGCATCTTGGGCGTAGTCTGTAATCCCGAATCGAATTGTGGATTCGTCAATCACTTGCACCCATTCGTGCTCAGCGGTGTATTTCAAATCTGCAGGAATGTTACTCATAAAATAAGCCTACGCCATGGCTGGCTACGAATTAGGCAGGGGCACAATTGCTGAGATGTCCACATTGTCGCTTTCGGTGATGGTTACAACGCCCCCACCAGAACCAACCGTGTCAACTAGGCCACCAGGGATTTCTATGGCCGGTCCCAATACTGAGGAGTCCCCGATCACTGAAATTGTTATCGGCACCTGCAGCGCCGTACCGCTAACCGTAACTCCACTATCGCTATCTGCAAACCAACTGCTCGCCACTAAGCGAACTGCAAGACTGCGATCTGAGATCTGTATTGCAGTCGCTCCAGCATCACGAAGTTCCTGAATCGCATCAATCAATGTGGCTGCAGTTAAATTGCCAGCGATGTCGATCTGCACACCAGATCCAATTACCGTTTCACTTCCTGCTAACACTCCAAGAGCATCGGCTCTACGCTTTGCTTCATTGAGTGCTGAATACTCATCACCACCAAGCAAGGTTTCTCGGGCAGCTTCCAATCGCGAATTTTCCGCTTCTAATCTTGCTTCGCGTTGCGCTAGATCATCCAACAAACTAACCAGATCACTTTGTCGGGCATTCGCAAGAATTGTATCGTTTGCACTTCCTGAAACTGCAGCCGTCAATGTGAAGCCAAGAATTACGAAAAGAATCGTAATAACAACTTGAGTACCACTGCGTTGCGGTGAAAGTGTTCGCCTGAGTCGGAAGCGGGCTTCTTCCGAGGTGCGCGCTGGCCTTGCTCTACGTGGTGCTGAATGCGTGCCCATAGCTAGGCCTTTAACAAGTGTCTTCTAATCGCTGCCACATTTGCGAAAATTCGCATAGTGAGAACGACTACGACACCGGTAGACATTTGCGATCCAACTCCAAGTTGATCTCCAAGGAAAACAATCACGGCAGCTACGA
>CANKTT010000142.1 GCA_947486505.1 Actinomycetota bacterium
GCAACTTCACCTGAATTAGACATTGCGATCATTGCTGCAATCGATTCTGGAACTCCTTCGGTCGTTATTGATTTAACTGATGTTTCGTTTATGGATTCGTCTGGCTTGGGCGTAATTGTTAGAGCCTTAAAGCGCTGCCGAGAAGCAGAAAACGATTTAGATCTTGTCATTACTAATGAGCGCGTTCTAAAGGTGTTTGGGATTACTGGCCTTGATCAAGTAATTCCAATCCATTCATCTATCCAAGACATCTAATCTGCCCGTAATCTGCGATTTTCGGCAGACCCCGCAATTGGGCTAGACTGGCGGAGCGCATTTAGGTGTGCACGCGCTCGTAGCTCAACGGATAGAGCATCTGACTACGGATCAGAAGGTTAGGGGTTCGAATCCCTTCGAGCGCGCAGAGGTTTCCCAGCGTTTATACGGCAATTATCATTATGCATATTGCTACCAGCTTTACCAACTAGCCAAACAACTAGCCAAAGTCTTTTTAGCCTGTGGACAACTTATTATTTTTTACGCGATTCTGATTCGTCGAATTCGTGTTATACATGCGACATTTGAAATGGCAAGACTTACCGCAATAAGGCGCTCAAGATTTTGGGCTTATGTAGTTGTTTATGTGATTTTGGTAAGTATTTGGAAAGTCGCGCCAAGTTCTTTAACTAGCAAAAGGCGCAACATGACTACTCAACTTCTTTACACCGTAGAGCAAGCTGCTCAAGTTCTGGCAATCTCTCGATCAAGTATTTATCGGCTTATAGTAAGCAAAGAAATTGTCACCATTGGGATTGGTAGAAGTAGACGAGTTTCGCATCAAGCACTTGAGGGCTTTATCAAGGCTAAAACCAATAGCGAGTATGCGTCATGGTGACACAATCGACTAATCGCAGATCCCCAGGGGAAGGCTCGGTCTATCAACTCAAGAACGGTAAATGGGTTGCAGTTCTTGATCTTGGCATTGGTGTAAGTGGAAAACGTAATCGAAGCACGAAAACTACAACGTCAAAGGTTCTGGCGTCAAGGGCGCTAAGGGATATGCAAATCAAACATAGGCAAAATGATTTGCTCTCTAATCAGCGAAAAACCCTTAACCAAGTAGCTAGTCAATGGATTGAGTTTGGGATCTCGGAAAAGGTCAGGCAATCAACGGCTAATGGCTACATAGACATTTATGACCGTTACGTAAAACCTTTTCTTGGCCATAGACCCATTACCGAGATAGATGTAAACGAAATTGATGCTTGGCTTTTACATTTAAAGTCAAAAGGAATGAGCGCTTCCACGAGAAAGAAAGCGCGACAAACTTGTAACACTATTTTCAAGTTCGCTATTCGCAAGCGCTATGCCCTGCAAAACCCAGTGATAGATTCGCAGGTTCCAGCCAATGAGCCTGGATTCACAACCCAGGTTCAGCCGCCGCTCACCCTAAGTGAGTCACATAGATATCTTGAGTACTTCAGAAACACTGATTTGGATCTACTTATCTACTTGGCGTTGTTCACAGGAATGAGGCGCGGGGAAATCATCGGATTGAATTGGTCGGACATTAGCTTTGATGAGTTAACTCTTTCGATCAAACGAACGGCAAAGGAAACCACATCAAAGCGAAGTGATGGCACGTCTAAGACTGAGCTGGTGTTGAATCCACCAAAGACTTCTCATTCAAATCGCAAGATTCCAATAGAAAAAGAAGTTCTGCTTGCTCTTAAGCGCCAACAAAACAAACAGAGGAAACAAAAATTGAAGGCAGGTGAAGCATGGCAGGAAACTGATTCTGTGTTTACTACCGACTTTGGAAGTAGGTCATTCCCATCAAACATTTATAAGCGGTATGTAAACCTGCATCAAGGATCAGGCCTTAGATATGTTCGACCACATGACTTAAGGCATACAGTGGCTGTACTTGGTTTGGATGCCGAGATACCAGTTGAGGTGATTAGTCGACTACTTGGTCACTCGACGATTTCAGTAACTATGGACATCTATGGAAAGAGCGTTCAATCATTGGTTGATCGGGGCGCAGAAGGCATCTCGTCATTGTTTAGGGACTCAGAGAGGAAGGTAATTGAGACAGGGATAAATAGTGGGAGATAGGGCCTAAATGGTGTTTTACCCAAGCATTAGTTGTTGGTTTCATTTTGGGACATCTTGACAAACCACGCAGCAACGGACGCCGTGGGTCGTAGGTGGGTCGCCTCTTGTCACTAGCAGGAAGTGCTTGAGCAAGGAATCGCTAGGGGTATCCCTAGACTTTGCTGAACATACAGTGATAATTGGTGACTATATTTAAATTAAGTCGTAGTTTGTTTTTAACAAAAAGAATTTTGGTTAAAAACTATCGTTTGGAGGCACTGCCTTGTTAGCTAGAACTGCAAAGTCAGATGGTAAGAACAGCAAAGTTGTGACCTTATTTACAACGATAGTTTTAGTCATGTCTGGACTTGCTCTTAGTCCAGCGCATGCGGCTGCGCTGACACAAGTTGCGACCAGTAGCGCGGCCTCGGATTTTGCTAACGCAAGACCAGCAACGTTTGACGATGGCGTCCAAAACACCAATCCGGATGCTTGGTTCAACTCAGTTTCATGTTCTGCAGCCGGTAATTGTGTTGCCGTGGGCAGCTTCAAAAATGCAGCTGGTGACTATGAAGCTTTCACTCAAACTCAAAGTGCAAAAGCCTCAGCATCGACAAAGCCAGCTGTTTCTGGCACTGCCAAAGTTTCAAAAACGCTAACCGCCAAAAAAGGCACCTGGAGTGGATACCCAACTCCAGTTCTTACCTACCAGTGGTATGCCTGCACTAAAAAAGTAACAGCTGCCAGGGCCACAGTTCCCAGCACTTGCAAAAAGATAACTGGAGCAACCAAAAACAAACTGAAGTTAGCGAAGGCTCAAAAAGGCAAGTTCATTTCAGTATTAGTTACTGGCAAAGGCACTGGAACAACGGCGACTAAGTGGCTTTCAAAGAGCACCACAAAGGTCAGCTAACACGTTATTTTGCCGAACATTGATGGGAGTCGGGTAAGAATCTCATTCATAAAAGAGGTTCAGTACCCCGAACCAGCCAAGTGCGCACACCCGCGAAATTCACAGTTTTCTTGGCTATGAATTGCCCTTGGAAAAGTAGCCAACCAACTAGCCAAACTATTGAAACTTCCTGACACAACGTGAGACAAATGTGATATATTTGTCTTATGTTTACACCACTAGAGATAGTGGGAGACACTGCGCGAGGATCTACGGATCAGAAGGTTAGGGGTTCGAATCCCTTCGAGCGCGCAGACAAATCAAAAGGACAGACACACGCTTACCAACTTCTGCCACCACCGCCTCCGCCTCCACCACCAGAACTGCCTCCACTTGATCCACTGCCGGAAGAAGTCGGA
>CANKTT010000143.1 GCA_947486505.1 Actinomycetota bacterium
CGACCTTCTTGGTCGAGTAAAGTTCTAACTTTTACGGCAGCAGTTTCCGTGATTACAACACTGCTTTCTTGTGCAGTTTCAGTTGTCATGATTCTCCTTTGTTGTCTTCGATTCTAAAGAAGACTATTTCAACGCTCGGTGTCACCGTTGCTATGTCTAGGCTACGTGACTCTGATGAAAATAGCGATATTTGCAGCCAGAGATCGGTGGCTAAACCTATCTGCGTCCCCAGGTTTGGGACATTCTGGCACTAACTTCCGCCAATACCTCAGCTGGTGAGGCCATGGATCTTTCTCTGCCAGCGAACTCGGTCATTGAGTATGCCGAATCTATGCCAGCTGTAGCGCACTCGCGCTTACCTAGCCTGACTTCGCCGGCTAGCGCAACGCATGGTTTGCCAAGAGCCGCAGCATGACTTGCGACTCCAGCAATTACCTTGCCATGAAGACTTTGATCATCTAGACAGCCTTCGCCTGTGATTACTAAATCTGTGTTGTTGATTTCATCATCTAACTTCACAATTTCAAGTACTGTTTCAATCCCCGCGACTCGATTGGCACCAAGTAAAAGTAACCCATAGCCCAATCCACCAGCTGCCCCTGCGCCAAGTGCTACCGCTGGATCCTTGCCATCGGCTCTTCGCCCACACAAGGTCGCGAAGTTTTCTAGTGCCCCCTCTAACTCCATGACTGCAAATTCATCTGCACCTTTTTGGGGACCAAATACTGCTGTGGCGCCACGCAAGCCAAGCAATGTGTTGTCGACATCACTGGCTGCAATCAGTTCTATGTCAGAGACTTTTTCCAAAGCAGCACTTAACTCAACTTTTGATAATTCCTTTAACGCTGCGCCACCGGTATCAAGTGCGCCATCGGCGGTGGCTCCAAGCGCTGCCAGCATTCCGGCACCAGCGTCATTTGTTCCACTTCCACCGAGGCCAATCGTGATTTTCTTAGCGCCTCGATCAATTGCTTGAACGATCAATTCACCCACTCCAAATGTTGAAGTAACTCGAGGGTCGCGCTGGCCTTGATCAATTAGGTTTAGGCCACATGCTTGCGCTGACTCAATCCAGGCTTCTTTACCTCGAAGTAGAAATTGTGCTGGAGTTTTTTCGCCAAGTGGTCCGGTCACGATCGAAGTGATTAGTTCGCCACCCAGAACGGCATGCAGTCCTCCAACAAAACCTGGTCCGCCATCTGACAGCGGTGCAATAACAATGTCATCGTCTGGATGGACTTGAAGCCAGCCATCTCGGATTGCATTTGCTGCCTCAACTGAAGTTAAGGTTCCCGTGAAACAGTCTGGGCTTACTAAAACTCGCATGTTCGTAAGTTAGCATTACGGCTATGAGTAATGATGAGACCACGGGCGAAATTGGAAATAGTGAATCAGGTAAGGGCCGTCCAACGCCCAAGCGAAAAGAATCTGAATCTGCTCGCAAACAAGGCATCAGTGTTCCAAAGGATCCAAAAGCTGCCCGACGTGCGGCACGAGATCGGGATCGAGAAGCTCGAGCTAAGTCTCGTGCGGGATTGATGGCTGGAGATCCCGCTTTCTTCCCAAGTCGTGATGCTGGTCCTGTTAAGGCTCAAGTTCGTGACTATGTCGATCGTCGCCGCACCGTAGGCGAGTTTTTTGTACCCTTCGCATTTGTAGTTTTACTTCTAGGGCTCGTGAACAATCCGACTGTGCAAACCACCGTGGTTTACGTGTGGACCAGTGTTTTGTTGCTGGTAGTGCTCGACACGATTTTGGTTGGAATACTTCTAGGGCGATCGCTTCGCAAAGAATTCCCGGATAAGTCACAGCGGAAAGGTGCGGTCTCTTATGGCGTGCTTAGGGCGCTTCAACTTCGCAGATTTAGAATTCCACCACCACGAATTAAGGCCGGCGGCGACCCAGTTACACCTAAGATTAAGAAATAATCAGCAAGTAACTTCGGAACCGACAAAGGCGGGCTAATCATGACTTGGACTTGGATTTATCAAAACGAAGATGGTTCGCCGTCGCCTTCACTACCATCAGAAGCCGTTATGACTCCGTTCCCAACTCAAGCCGATGCCGAAGAATTCATTGGTCAAACTTGGGAAGAACTACTTGCTGGCGGCGTCCAAGCCGTGACACTTTATGAAGACGACCGTGAAGTGTACGGTCCGATGTCTATAAAGCCTGCGGAGTAAGTTTTTATCTTTCTTTTCAATAGGGCTTGCTAAATCAAGTTTGTTCTGTGCTAGCCTCCCAATACTGAGTTACCAGCGAAGTCCGGTGAAATTCCGGCGCTGTCCCGCAACTGTGAAGTGATCGCAAGGTCACAAGTCAGGTCGCCTGGGAACTCGGTTTTCGATAAAAACTCTCGAGGAAGAGTTCGCCGAATCACACCTTGTGTGTGCTGAGTCGGATATTTCTTCGACCACACAAGGAGATATATGTTCAAGAAAATCCATGTGGTCGTTGCAGTTAGTGCACTGTTTCTAACTGCTTGTGGCCAATCAAGTTCATCGTCAGTCGAAAGTGCTGCGCCAACATCTGCTGCCAGCTTTCCGGTAACAATTGAAAACAACGGTACGTTAGTAACAATTGATGAACAGCCAACTGCAATCATTTCGTTGTCTGCTACAGCCACTGAAATTTTGTTTGCAATTGATGCTGGTGATCAAGTCATTGCGGTAGATGATCAATCGAACTACCCCGCAGACGCGCCAATCTCTGATCTGTCAGGCTTCACTCCAAACCTAGAATCAATCGTGGCCCTGTCACCTGATCTCGTCGTTGTCAGCTTTGACGTTGACGGCATTGTTGCAGCACTTACTGCCGCCGGAATTCCAGTTCTTGTGCAGTACGCAGCCGCCACACTTGATGACACCTACCTCCAAATTACTGAACTTGGATCTGCAACTGGACAGACCGTAAAAGCTGATGAGCTAAGTGCAAAAATGAAATCAGAGATTGAGGCTGCAATCGCACAAATTCCCGCTGAAGCAGTCGGCTTAACCTACTTCCACGAATTGGATGACACTCTGTACTCAGTGACCTCTGCAACGTTTATTGGATCTATCTATGCACTTGCTGGATTAACAAACATTGCCGATACAGCAGCTGATGCCGCTAGCGGGTATCCACAACTTTCACCAGAGTTCATTGTTGCTGCAGATCCAGCCATTATCATCCTGGCAGACACTAAATGTTGTGGGCAAAGCGCCGAAACACTCGCGCAGCGACCTGGATTCGCAGGATTGAGCGCAGTCACTGCGGGTAATGTCATCGAGCTAGATGATGACATCGCTAGTCGATGGGGTCCCCGTACAGTCGACTTTGTAAAGGTCATTGTTGAGGTATTAACTAAGGTGACTTCGAAGTAGCTTTGAGGAAATTGGAC
>CANKTT010000144.1 GCA_947486505.1 Actinomycetota bacterium
GAAGACCCAAAGCGTGGCGACCCGCTTCGCGACTGGGGTCAGGAAAAGTCACACGGAAAGTCACTTTGGTGGCCGATTGCGGCTCGCAATAAGAAGTGTGTAACTGCAGATCTTCGCACCCCTGAAGGCCAACAGATCGTGAAAGAACTTGTTGAGCAATCAGATATGCTGCTTGAAAACTTCCGTCCCGGAACACTTGAGCGCTGGGGACTTGGTTACGACGTTTTGTCCAAAATCAATCCAGGCTTGATTCTGATTCGCGTAAGTGGCTACGGACAAACCGGACCTTACGCACCACGTCCAGGTTATGCATCAGTTGGTGAAGCTATGGGTGGCCTGCGTTATGTAATTGGTGAACCAGATCGTATGCCAGCGCGTGCAGGTATTTCACTTGGTGATTCTTTGGCTGCGACATTTGCAACGCTTGGCGCATTGGCTGCGCTTCACTCCAAAGAAAAGACTGGCAAGGGCCAGGTCATCGATGCTTCGATTTACGAATCGGTAATGGCTTACATGGAATCTCTGATTCCAGAATGGGCAATTGGTGGTTACCAACGCGAGCGCACTGGTTCAGTGCTGCCCAAGATTACTCCTAGCAACGTTTACCCAACTAAGTCCGGCGAAATGCTTTTGATTGCTGCAAACATGGACACAGTATTTAAGCGTCTAGCCCATGCAATGGGTAAGCCAGAACTTGCTGATGATCCAAAGTACGCAACTCACATTGCGCGAGGCGATAACACCGCAGAACTAGATGCCATGATTGGTGACTGGAGCCGGACCTGGGAAATGAAAGATTTGATCAATCACTTGATCGAAGAAGAAGTTCCACATGGTTTGGTTTACACCGCTAAAGACATGATTGCTGACCCACACATTCAAGCGCGTGAGTCGATCATCAATGTTGATGTTCCAGGTGTTGGGGAATTCCCAATGCAGAACATATTCCCATTCTTCTCAGATACCAAGCCATCAATTCGTTGGAGCGGTCCAGCACACGGCGAGCACACTGACGAAGTTTATGGAGACCTGCTTGGTTACGACGCAGCCAAGTTAGCTGACTTGCGCGCCAAGGGAATCATCAAGTAACTCGAATTGTTCTGAATTACTTGTACATCCAAGAGTAAATTTCAGGGCGACGGTCGTTCCAAACTGGCCAGTCTTTGCGGGCTTGTGCCAAAAGTGACATGTCTAGTTCAGCATGAATGATTTCTGGATAGTTATGTCCACCTGCTTCAGCGAGAACTTCACCGGTTGGCGCAATTATGCAAGAACGTCCAAAGAAGTCGTGAGTCTTTCCGCCGCAGGTTTCTTCGCCCGAACGATTTGAAGCAATAACGAAAACGCCCATTTCCATTGCGCGAAGTCGTAGGTCATCAATGAATAGTGATTCGCGCCAGCCAAGTGAAGAAACTGCAAGCAATACAACATCGGCGCCAAGTGCCCGGTTTGCCATCCATGGCTCAGAGAATGCGCGGTCATAACAAATCAATGCGCCAGTAGATACACCGTCAACATCGAAGTTCATTGGACCAGGTCCTGCAGTGCAGTACTCGTCCTCATGCACGTCGAGCGTCGGCATATGAACTGATGGCGCAGTCAGCTTGCGAAATGCTGGGTAAGTTTTGCCATCATGTGTCTTGCCGTGAACAACTTCACCGTTGCGATTAAGAATCACCAGCGAGTTGTAGCGAACGTCGTTGTCAATTTCGTACATTCCAAAGCCAAGCGCGGTGTTGTGATCCTTTGCAAACTTCGCAAAAGCAACAGTAGATGCGCCTCCAATTACTGGTTCGGCCCAATCGCGGTACTTAGGACTTTTGTCGCCCGCCGCGAAGTAAGGGGTAGTTGCAAGCTCTGGCAACAGAATCAAGTCAGGGTTGGTGGCAGCGGCCTGTTCCGATAGTTCGAGCAACATCGCCACGTTCTCAGATACATCTTGGGTGCAATTGCCGCTTTGTACTACTGAGACCTTCACTAATCCTCCTGATTTGGAAATTGAATATATGGCCAAACTAATGGACATTTATTGACTTGGTATACAAAATCGAAACAATGCCCGTATTTTGTTGGATTCTGCCAATCAACTAAATCGGCCATTTTGGCCCCAAATGTGCCTAAAACGGTCAATAAGTACTGACCATGAATGATTTAGACCGAATCCTGTTACCTGAATGTTGTATACAAAGTTCTTGAATTTGCCTGCACTGGCGGGATTTTTCCCCCAGACTTACACTCATCGGAAGTCGTTTCTTGGGATGATTTAAGCCGAGGGAATAGGGAGATTACGTGTCGCAGACCGTTTCGTTACGCCGGTTAAATCTTCGTCGTAAAGGCAGCAAGGACAACACCAGCGCTTCGGTATCAACAAGCTATCGGATTCAGGCTTATGCGATCTTGGTTGCGTGGTTAGTACTTTTCTTGGTGTTCAGTTTCTTGTTGCCAGAAGTTTTCCCAACGTGGCAAAACGTAACTTCAATTGCCAATCAAAAAGCAGCAACAGTGTTGCTAACACTTGGTTTAGTTTTTGCACTTTCTGCTGGAGAGTTTGATCTTTCAATCGGTGGCGTGGTTTCACTTGGCGCAGCAATTCCTGCGTGGCTAGCTACAAAACATGGCATCTCGCTTCCGGTTGCAATTTTGATTGCATTAGTTTTTGCTGCGATGTTTGGGTTCATCAATGGGTTGCTGAGCGTGAAGGCCAAGATTCCCTCGCTGGTTGTAACGCTTGGAACTGGAACTGCACTTGGTGGCATCGTGAGCGGCCTGGCTGGTAACACGACTTTGAGTGTTCAAACTTTTTCATTCGTAGCACTTGTTAAAACCAGAATTTTTGGTTTCTACGCAGCCTTTTGGTTTATGTTGATTATTGCTTTTATTGCCTGGTACGTCCTCGAGCACACCCCCATTGGTCGCCAGCTTTACTTCGTTGGACAAGGTCGCGAAGTTGCTCGCTTAGCTGGTATCCAAACCAACGCTTACCGCTACTACTCATTAATCCTTTGCTCAGTCTTAGCCGCTCTTGCTGGAGCAATGGTTCTTACTACCGCCGGTGCTGCTCAATCAAGCATCGGCAAGTCATATGTGTTGCCTGCGTTCGCGGCAGCATTCTTAGGTTCAACTGCAATTAGGCCAGGACGTTTCAACGTCTGGGGCACAGTTGTAGCTGTATATTTCCTCGAAACCGGAATCACGGGCTTACAGCTCAAGGGCTTCGAGGTTTGGATTACAGATGTGTTCTACGGACTCGCGCTTGTTATTGGCGTGCTCGTAGCCACGGTGGCATCCAACCTTCGGTCGCGGTCGAGTGACTGAATCAAAACAACGGGAAAGGTACGTCTAA
>CANKTT010000145.1 GCA_947486505.1 Actinomycetota bacterium
CTGAAATTAGCCTCGGTGATTGGCCCAGCACTTGATGGCTCAGGTCCAGCCATCGCTCCCATGGCAGATTCTCCTGAGTTCATCGTTAGTCAAACTCTGGCAGCGCTTCGACCAAGTGACCCTGATTACCCACTCGAATCCAATGACATTGCAATAGTCAGCGCAACATCAGGATCTACTGGAACTCCAAAAGGCGTGCTGCTTAGCCAGCAAGCATTAGCTGCGTCTGCAACTGCATTTGGAAATAGATTCGGTACCAACAATCGCTGGGTGGTATCTATGCCAGCACATCGAATCGCAGGCATCATGGTCTTGGTTCGATCCTGGTTTCATAACAGTCCGTTTGAAATTGATCCCAGCGTAGGTGGCGCTCGAACTTTTGAAGCAGCCACTTTTGCAGCCACCACAATGCGTGCGGTGCGGGCGAGTAATTCTGACGCGCGTGCCCTGATGGTTTCTTTAGTTCCGACGCAAATTGCCCGGCTCCTTGAATCAGGCAGCGTTGGGATTGAAGCGCTGCAGTCATATGACTTGGTGCTAAGCGGCGCAGCGGCAACGTCACAACCAATGCTTAACAAGATGCGCGAATTGGGAATCAAGGTTTCGGTTTCGTACGGCATGACAGAGACCTGTGGCGGATGTGTTTTTGATGGCCGTCCACTTGATGGCGTAAACATTTCACTAGGTACGCAAGATGATGTTGAACCGGGTCGGGTGACAATTTCTGGACCTGTAACAGCTAGTGGTTATCGATTGCGGCCAGATTTGGATGCCGTGAGTTTCATCTCTGGTCAAGTTCAAACTCATGATGTTGGAAAACTTGATTCAAGTGGGCTCTTGCACATCTTGGGCAGGTTAGATGATGTAGTTACTGTGGGTGGTGTCAATGTTGCACTAAGCGCTGTTGAATCCCTCATTCGCCATCATCCTGCAATTGAAGATGTGGCCGTGATTGATTTGCAAGATGAACTATGGGGATCTATTCCGATTGCGTATGTTGTCACTCGTAATCACATCTCCGATACTGCAAATTTGATATCCGAGATTCAATCCACAATTCGTGATCAAATCAGTCGAGCTGCAGTCCCTCGCACGGTGCAATTTGTTACTTCACTACCCATGCTTGATTCTGGAAAAATTGATCGGATAAGTTTGCGGATGCAAGCTGCTAACGAAATGACTCAAAAAGTATTCCCGCACCCAGGAACAAATCATTAAGGATTTTCATGGCCACCCGTAACGAATGGATTGATGGCGCTCGACCCCGAACTTTGCCAGCTGCAGTGGCTCCGGTTTTAGTTGGAACTGCAATTGCTGAATTTGAAGGATCGTTTCGGCCATTCATTGCATTGCTTGCACTAGTTGTAAGTTTGGCCCTGCAAATTGGGGTGAACTACGCAAATGATTACAGCGATGGCATCCGGGGCACAGATGAAAATCGCATCGGGCCAGTTCGTCTTGTTGGACAAAAATTAGCCACACCACAAGTAGTTAAACGTGCTGCCATCATTGCTTTTGGAGTAAGTGCACTCGCTGGACTTGGCATGGTTTTGTTAAGTCAGGTCTGGTTACTGATTCCGATCGGACTTGCCGCTATTGCCTCTGCCTGGTTTTACACAGGAGGTTCTAAGCCTTATGGCTATGCCGGATATGGCGAATTGTTTGTATTCGTGTTCTTTGGACTCGTTGCAGTTGCTGGAACAAGTGCCAGCCAAACTGGACAAGTTACGATTTTGGCCCTGCTCGGCGGTGTTGCATGTGGTGCATTTTCCACTTCGATCTTGGTTGCAAACAACTTACGAGATATTCCAACGGACAAATTAACTGGAAAGCGAACTTTGGCAGTTCGATTAGGTGATGCTAAAACTCGTGAACTTTATCGCGCTTGCATTCTGCTTGGATTCTTTATGACACTTGCAATGAACTTTTCAGAGACTGGACCAGAGAGCGCATTCATCGGCTTGTTTGCAATCTTGAGTGCGAGGCGACCTCTTCAAGCAGTGCGTAGCGGAGCTACTGGCCCAGATTTGATTCCGGTGTTAGCGGATACGGCCAGAATGTTATTGCTTTTCTCGGGAATGATTTCCGTTGCAATCTGGTTATCACCAAACGGAATGTAGTACTACTCGTCGAAATCTTCTTTGCGAGTGTTCGCATCTAATTTTTGATTGATACCGGCAAAGTATCCGGAAATGCGTCCCCCTAGTTGGGAACGTTGACCATTAAGTAAAACCAGTGATAGCAGTCCCGAACCCAAGAAACTCAGGATTATCAAAAGTGGGCCGCGAAGGCCAAATAGATAACCTAAGCCCAACGTAAGAGCTAGTAACCCGAACCGGGCCAGAGTGTAGATAACGAATGGCTTCACACCGTTAGTTTACGTCTGTTCGCGAACCTTCGAATTCTGACTTACGATCTAGGTATGCCTCGCTTCGTTCTGACCGTTTTAGTTATAGGACTATCGGTCTATGCACTGGCTGACTGCCTGCAGACCCCAGATCCAAAAGCGCTACCCAAATTAATTTGGGTTGCCATAATTGTCTTCTTGCCAGTGATTGGTCCGCTGTTGTGGATTTTGTTCGGTCGCACAAATGGTCGTGGTTGGGGTCGTGGCGATGATGATGTTTTCGCGCCAGATGATGATCCCAGTTTCTTGCGAGACTTAACACCAAAGCGGTAATTGGTTTTATAGGCCTGAATAAGAATGCAGGCCTTGCACAAAAATGTTCACAATAAAGTAATTGAACAAAATGGTCGCATAGCCAGCTATCGCAACGTAAGCCGCTTTCTTCCCTCTCCATCCTGCAGTTGCTCTAGCGTGCAGGTAAGCCGCATAAACTACCCACGTGATAAATGCCCAGGTTTCTTTTGGATCCCAACCCCAATAACGACCCCAGGCTGCTTCAGCCCAAATTGCTCCTGCAATTACTGCAAAGGTCCAGATTGGAAACATGAAAGCGTGAATTCGATAGGACATTAGGTCTAATCGATCTGCTGACGGAATTCGCTGCGCAATTGCTGCGCTTCGGCCGGGCTCTTTGCCGGCTGCGACGCGATCTTCCGCGGCTTGCGCCACAAGATACAAACCAGATAGCGCAGCACCGATTGTAAATGCGCCGAATGAAACAACTGCGGCAGAAACGTGAATTGCCAACCAGTATGAATTCAATGCGGGGACGAGTTGGGCACTGTCGGTGTACAAGACTGTTAGGGCAAGACCTAGGTCAAGTAAAACTGGGACTGTAATGAATATTCCAAGCCAACGTAGATCACGTGAAATAGACAACAAGCAGTAAGTCAGTGCTACGGCAAATCCTGCAGC
>CANKTT010000146.1 GCA_947486505.1 Actinomycetota bacterium
ACCAGCTGAGGTATTGGCGGAAGTTAGTGCCAGAATGTCCCAAACCTGGGGACGCAGATAGGTTTAGCCACCGATCTCTGGCTGCAAATATCGCTATTTTCATCAGAGTCACGTAGCCTAGAGGTAGCAACGGTGACACCGAGCGTTGACATAGTCTTCTTTAGAATCGAAGACAACAAAGGAGAATCATGACAACTGAAACTGCACAAGAAAGCAGTGTTGTAATCACGGAAACTGCTGCCGTAAAAGTTAGAACTTTACTCGACCAAGAAGGTCGCGATGATTTAAACCTTCGCATTGCGGTTCAGCCTGGTGGTTGTTCCGGCCTGCGTTACCAGTTGTTCTTCGACGATCGCAGTCTTGATGGCGACGTACGGCAAGAAATCAATGGCGTTGGAGTTGTTGTAGATCGCATGAGCGTTCCTTACCTTGGTGGAGCTGTCATCGACTTTGTAGACACCATTGAAAAGCAGGGTTTCACAATTGACAATCCAAATGCGTCTGGTTCATGCGCTTGTGGAGATTCATTTAACTAAGTTTTGAATAGATTTGAAGAAAAACCACCCTTACCTAGGTAAGGGTGGTTTTTCTTGTTAGGCTCTGCGATTGTGCGTATAGCCATAACTGGATCAGTTGCAACTGATCACTTGATGACCTTTCCAGGCCTATTTAACGATTCATTAATGGCAGACCAGCTACACAATGTGTCGCTGTCATTTTTGGTGGATGACCTGCAAATCCGTCGAGGTGGTGTCGCAGCGAACATTGGTTTTGGAATGGGTGTCTTAGGTGGTAACCCAATTCTGGTTGCAGCCGTTGGTTCAGATTTTGCGGAATACCAGTCTTGGCTTGAAAGCCACGGCGTTGATTGCAAATATGTGCATATTTCCAAGACTGCACACACCGCCAGATTTATGTGCACCACAGATCAGGAGCAGAACCAAATTGCTTCGTTTTACCCAGGGGCAATGAGCGAATCGATTGAACTCGAGTTAGCCAAGATTTCTGAAAAAGTTGGCGGAATTGATCTAGTTTTGATTGGTGCAGATGACCCGGCTGCGATGGGCAAGCACACAATTGCCTGCAAGTCATTGGGAATCCCATTCGTCGCCGATCCGTCGCAACAGTTGCCTCGGCTAGATAGTCAGCAAACAATCGATGTAATTAATGGCGCAAAATATCTATTTAACAACGAATACGAAGCAACCTTGATTGAACAGCGAACTGGATGGTCAACTGACGAAGTTTTGGATCACGTTGGGATTCGCATCACAACGATGGGTAGTAAGGGTGCTCGCATTACTTCGCGGGATGGACTTGATGTTTCGGTACCAGTTGCGCAAGAAAAATCCATCAAAGATCCAACCGGAGTTGGCGACGCTTTCCGCGCGGGCTTCCTAACTGGACTTGGTTGGGGATTGTCACCACAGCGATGCGCTGAAGTTGGATCGCTACTTGCCACCTACGTGATTGAAACCATTGGAACTCAGGAGTACATCTTGGACAAGTCGGAATTCTTGTCCAGACTTGACCAGGCATATGGAAGTGAATGCGCGCAAGATGTGGCAAGTCATCTAGGTAAGTAGCTTTAAATGCATAGCACTCAGGTCAATGATTTTCCTGACCCTGTGCTGGCACCAGAGGACATTGATCTGATCGCGATTAGTGAATTTGATTCAACTGGATCTCGACTTGAGATTAATCCCAAAATTATTTGGCCAAAACTTACAAAGTTTGGATCGACTTGGGATCCGGAAATTTTGTTGACTGCATATAGGTCCGCTCTATTTCCCATGCCTTACGAAATAGATGGAAATGATTCTGCAATTGGTTGGTGGTCGCCGCAAGAACGAGCAATTTTTTATCCAAGTGAGTTGCATGTTTCTAGATCGATGAAGTCGGAAATGAAAAAGTTCAAAGTGACAGTAGACCAGGACTTTGCGGCCGTCATTAGAGCTTGCGGAAACCCAGAACGGGAGAGTGGCTGGATTAATGAAGATGTAATTTCGGCATTTACGACTTTGCATCAGATGGAATATGCGCATTCAATCGAGGTTTGGGATGCAAATGGAACGCTTGTAGGTGGACTTTATGGCTTGGAACTAGGCGGACTTTTTGCTGGTGAGTCCATGTTTCACACAGCGAAAAACGCCTCTAAGGTCGCGCTGATTCACTTGGCCGGGCTGTTCAATGATGGAAGTGCAAGAGTGATCGACACCCAGTGGATGACCAGTCACCTTGCATCTATGGGGGCAAAAGCCATGTCCCGCAGGGATTATTGCCAAATGTTGCCTAGATTGCTGGAGATCCCGCCACTTTTTAGTCCAGCTAACTAGTACCTTTTGGCAGGAATCAAGGGTTCCAGTTGGCTTTGCTTAAGTCCATTAGCGGGAGCTTTTAATCCATTCTTAGACAATGTGATTTTGGTCCCTTGGCCGGTCCCGAACCTCGTTTTTTCAAACTCGTGAGGTAGTCTGTGTAACAAGAAAACCTTGTATTGGCGCGCAAAATGTGCTCTTACTTGATTGAACCTGAAGGGCCTATTCACACGTGAAAAGCACAGTGCGTCGAAAGCAGATTAGAACCATTTCTGTGGCTTTACTTGGAGCTGTAATTTTGTCCGGGTGCTCAATCGACAACGAGTATGGCCGCCTTGGCATGCCAGAGCCAGCTACCGAAGAGGGCAACCGCATCCTTTCGCTATGGCAGGGATCGTGGCTAGTTGCCTTAATTGTTGGTGTTTTGGTTTGGGGTCTGTTAATCTGGGCAATTGTTGCTTATCGCCGCAAAGAAGGCGACGGACTTCCGCAGCAGACTCGCTATAACGTGCCGTTAGAAATTCTTTATACCGTCGTTCCGTTGATGATGATTATGGCTCTGTTTTACTTCACCCAACGTGACCAAACAATCTTGACCAAAGTTGACGACACTAGCTCGCATAGCGTGAACGTTGTTGGCTGGCGTTGGTCATGGGCATTCAACTACGAAGAAGAAGGCGTATATGACGTCGGCACACCCGGTGAGCCTCCAGTTCTTTGGTTACCTGTTGATGAAAAAGTAACTTTCGAACTTACTTCGCCAGACGTAATCCATTCGTTTTGGATTCCAGCCTTCCTGATGAAAATGGATGTTGTGCCAGGGCGTAACAATAAGTTCGCCGTTACCCCAAACACTGAAGGCGTTTTCATGGGCAAGTGTGCAGAACTTTGCGGCGTTGATCATTCCCGAATGCTCTTCGATGTGAAAGTAGTTACCCGGGCAGAGTACGAAGCTCACATTGCTGAGTTAAAGGAACGTGGACAAATTGGCGTGATCGATTC
>CANKTT010000147.1 GCA_947486505.1 Actinomycetota bacterium
GATTACTTAGATGCCAAGTGCCTTCGCTTTTGCGGCGGCAAATTCTTCATCTGAAAGAACGCCTTGTGCGTGTAGCGCAGCAAGTTCCTGAACCTTGGCAATTGAATCGTCACCGGCAGGCGCTGCCTGCGCTGGTGCGGACGCTTGTGCAGCAGCCATCTGGCGCTGTGCCACACGACCAGATACCGCAGTAGCTGTTCCAGAAATAACTGCGGTGCGAGCCGCAACTCTCATAAGTCCCATTTTAGTTTTCCTTTTCTCTGAATTCTTTAGCGTGCTTCTAAGAAGTTGGTAACAACTTCGGCTGGAATACGAATTTGATCAAGCACGCGGGCATCTGACGCACGAATTGCATCAGTAAACTTCGCTGCCCAAGTGTTTTCAAACGCAACCATAAGCGCTGAACTATTTGGTGCTAAATCATCTGAAAGTTCATCAGCATCTTCGCTATCGAGTGTGCCCGGGAAGGCAACCCCAAGAGCCATGAACGCTGGTCCTTCATTTGGATCGAGATCTTCAATTGCAAGAACAGAAACTACGCCGTCTGCGTCCTTGCTAACGAAAAGCAAATCGATTAGGCGGATAGTTCCGCTTTCAACGAGATCAAGAATTGCAGGCGCAACCTTGCCGTTGAATTTGTTTCCTGGAAAGTCAATAATGACTATGTCCACTGGTCCGAATCCCATAAATCCTCCGTTGATAGGGCAGTTCACACAGCCTAACAAGAGGTAATTGCATTCTGAAAACAAGGGGTTTTTCACACATTTTCGCAACGTGTGAAGGGGCCCTCATGGGATCAAACCGTCAAACCAATGACCAACAACTTGTTGCTCTTCTAACCGAAACAAGACACTTCTTTTAGAGGCAATTTATCGGTTGAGTACTAACGAAATTCCTGATGTGAGATCCGCTACGACTTGGTCGATTTGAGCAAAAGTCTCTAGGTGTATTTCTTTCTTGCCTTCATGCGGATCTGAGATGTCTAATGAGTCTGTCCCGTTGGTTACAGGCGCAACAAAACCACGCCACTGATTCATTTCATCGACGAGCCAATCCCAACGGCCGGGAATTGATTGTGGCAACTTTGGGATGCGAGCTACGTCAAAGTCGAACTCCTTGCTTGAAACACCAACTGAGACAGCGTCTAGTACCCCACCTGGTTGCGTGATCCAGCCTATTTGCAAGGCCGCTTCTGGCAACGTATAAAGTTTCGCCCGTATTCTTGGTTGGTATTGAAGTACAGCTGCACGCTGGGAACGTCCCGAGGTCAGAATTAAATCAAAGGAATCTAATTCAACGTATTCGATGTGTTGAGCAATTCGTCTGGTAGATCCTTGTGACCCTCCTGCTGCCACAGAGACTGAGCACCACTGCTGACCAGCAATGGCATGGGTGCCGGCTGAATCAACTGATAAGTCCAGTTCGGTCTGGTCCGCAATTGCGGCACTAAATTTTGCTGCTGCGTATGGACTGCGACACATGTTTGCTGCGCAAACAAAAATTACCGACGGCACGCTTGGAACTCTTTTCATAGGGGAACGAGGAATTTATAGATTAAAGATTTCTACGAAGTATCAATTCAGCAATAGATCAATTAGATGGACTTATCTGATTCTTGACCGCCAATCTTTTCAGATTGCAGCTTGCCTCTTCGATCCTCGCTTTCAGTATCCCCATAACCATAGCCGTAGCCATACCCGTACCCATAACCATAGCCATACCCGTAGCCGTAGCCGTAGCCGTAGCCACCACCCCCAGAAGGGACAAAGTTAACAACTGGACCAATTAAGTGTGCACCGGCTTGACGCAAAGTTTCTGCGGCCCGCGCGAGTTGCTCGTGGGTAGTCTTACCAAACTTAGTCAAGAGAATCACGCCGTCTGTTGCCCGTGCCAAAATGGCCGAGTCAGTAACAGGTAGCATAGGTGCGCCATCAAATACTACGTAGTCGTATTCAGCGCGCATATTTTCAATTAGCGCAACCATGTGATCACTTCCCAAGATCTCACTTGGATTGGGTGGGATTGGACCGGAAGCTAGCACATCCAAAAGTCCACGGTTCCAGGGAATGACTGCCTCTTCAAGCGTCGCGCCACCAGAAATAACATTTGTTAGACCGAACGAGCCATCAATGCCTAAGTAATCTGCGGCGCGCGGCCTGCGAAGGTCGGCCTCAACTAAGATCACCTTCGAACCCGCTTGAGCCAAAGCAATCGCCAAGTTCATTGATGTTGTCGACTTTCCTTCGCCTGGTAGCGCACTTGAAACCACCATTACCCGGGGTGGTTTATCGACGTCAACAAATTGAAGGTTAGTGCGGAGCACGCGGAAAGCTTCAGACCGAGGGCTTCGTTGATCAAGTGTGGCGACCGGTTTATCAACGGCCGAGCTGTCATAACCAATAACTGCAATTGGATTTAAGCCCGTTGCGGCCATGACATCGGCGAAGGACTTTACGGAGTTGTCGAGCACTTCCTGAAGAATTGCTAAACCAAATCCCAAAAGCGCGCCTAACAAAACACCCAGCGCCAGATTTAGAAGTGGTTTCGGAGAGTCAGGACCTTCCGGCAAACTTGCTTCTTGGACAACCGTCGCCTTTACGGGGCTTACGTCACCGCCAGAAAGTGGTGTTTCCAGCTCTTGAATGACTTTAGCCAACTGGGTTGCAACTGCGTTTGCGCCCGCTTGTGCTTTTTCGGGGTCATTAGCCGTGACGGCAATATTGATCAGCACAGTATCTAAGGGACTAGTTGCAGTGACTTCGTCTTTGTCTATCGGGTAGCCAAGGTAGGCAGCAACTGGGGCAAGCACCTGAGGCGTCTTTACAAGTTGAGTGTAGGTTTTTACTCGCTGACCAGAGAATTGTGCCCCAGTAAGAATGTTGTTTACCTCAGCACTTGAAGATGTCGAGACAAACAACTTTGCAGTCGACACGTACATTTTCTCGGTAACAAGTGTTGCACCTATTGCAAGCAGGGTTGTTGTAACTAAGGAGACCGCTACGGTTTTCCAGCGCTTCCTTAAAGTTTGCAAATACTGTTGCAACTCCACAGAGTAATCTCCTAAGTCAAATCAGTGCAGTCCAACGGCACAACTACAACCTTACCTCGGCTGAGTGTGCTTAAACGTAGGTCGGAAAACGAATTGTGAACCTGATGTGCCAGGTCACGATTACCAGATGTAAGTAAGTTTTACTTACCGACTGCCTTGCCGCTGAAGACCAATTTCTTATCGGTTCCCACGCTCACGGATACGGTGTTTGAACCCTTTTTCGGAAGCTTGAGTTTGATGTCCAATTTGTTGGTCTTACCAGC
>CANKTT010000148.1 GCA_947486505.1 Actinomycetota bacterium
CACGTAATCATTGGTGCTGGTTCCATGGTCTTTCCAGGGGTCACTATTGCTGATGGCTGTTCAGTTGGCGCGATGTCCCTAGTTAATCGCTCGACACAGGAATGGGGAATATATTCCGGCATTCCAGCTAAACGCATCAAGGATCGATCTCGAGAGCTACTTGACCTAGAGACGAAGTATCTTTCTCAGGCTTAGCAAGTTTCTCGTAGCCAAAAGGTGCCATGATTTCTCTATCGCTAAACTAAAGACATTGAAGTTGCTGGCATTGGAGCAAAAATGACCCACGTCGTTGTAGACGTCAAGTTAAAGCCCGAAATTCTTGACCCCCAGGGTCGTGCGGTTCTTGGCGCATTGGGTCGACTTGGACTTTCTGGTGTTGTTGATGTGCGACAAGGCAAGCAATTCGTACTCAACATTGATGGCGATGTGGACGACGCCAAGTTAGCTCAAATCCATGAAATCGCAGGAACTCTTTTAAGTAACCCAGTCATTGAAGACTTCACAGTAGAAGTTCGCCCATGACACCTCGGGTTGGCGTGATCACCTTCCCTGGGTCCCTTGATGATAAAGACGCTGCCAGAGCTGTTCGATTAGCCGGTGGCGAATCCGTTTCACTTTGGCACGCTGATGCCAATCTGCATGCTGTTGATGCCGTTGTTTTACCTGGTGGATTTTCTTACGGGGATTACTTACGTTGCGGAGCGATTGCGAAGTTTGCACCAGTTATGGAAAAACTAGTTGATGCAGGTAATGGTGGATTACCGATCCTAGGTATTTGTAACGGCTTTCAAGTTTTAACTGAATCACATTTGTTGCCTGGCGCATTAACTCGCAATGATCACTTGCACTTTATTTGTCGGGATCAAAAATTGCGGATTGAAAATAACTCATCAGCATGGACTGGCGACTTTGCAATTGGTGAAGAGATTTTGATTCCACTCAAGAACGGTGAAGGCGGCTACGTAGCTGACGAAAAGACTTTGGATGAACTTGAGGGTGAAGGTCGAGTCATCGCACGTTATCTGGAAATTAATCCAAACGGATCCCGCCGAGACATTGCGGGAATTACTAATGCCCGCGGCAATGTGGTGGGAATCATGCCGCACCCAGAACATGCAGTTGAAAAACTAACTGGCCCAACTACTGATGGCCTTGGGTTTTTTACATCTCTACTTAAGTCACTCGTGAATGACGGAAAAGTGTCAGCATGAGTGTTGACAAAGTTTCTGACGCAATTGCCTCACCGAAAGCGCTGCAGCCATTTGCTGAACTTGGATTAAAGAAGGATGAGTACAAATCCATTCGAGAAATTTTGGGACGGCGTCCGACATCCTCTGAATTAGCAATGTATTCAGTTATGTGGTCGGAACACTGCAGCTACAAGTCTTCTAAAGTTCACCTTCGCCAGTTTGGAACCAAAGTTCCAGAGAATGATTCGATGTTGGTGGGCATTGGTGAAAACGCAGGTGTTGTTGACATTGGCCACGGTTGGGCTGTCACGTTCAAGGTTGAGTCCCATAACCACCCGTCATATGTTGAGCCTTATCAAGGCGCAGCAACCGGAATCGGTGGCATCGTGCGAGACATCATTTCCATGGGCGCACGTCCCGTTGCCGTGATGGATCCGCTTCGATTCGGCGATCCAGAGAATCCAGATACCCGTCGAGTCTTGACTGGGATTGTTGCTGGAATTGGCGGATATGGAAACTGCCTCGGCTTACCGAACATCGGTGGCGAAATCGTTTTCGATCCAAGTTTTCAAGGCAACCCGCTTGTTAACGCACTATGCGTTGGCACCATGAAGCACGAAGACATTCATTTAGCGAAAGCCAGCGGTGTTGGTAATGCTGTGATTCTTTATGGCGCGCGAACTGGTGGCGATGGCATCGGTGGCGTAAGCGTTTTAGCTTCCGAAACTTTCGATGCTGATGGTCCGGCTAAACGACCAAGCGTTCAAGTTGGCGATCCATTTATGGAGAAGTTACTGATCGAATGCACTTTAGAAGTTCTGCATGCTGGTTTAGTTGAAGGCATTCAAGATCTTGGTGGCGCTGGAATCTCTTGCGCGACAAGTGAGCTCGCCAGCAATGGTGAAGGTGGCATGCATGTTTGGCTAGATCGGGTCTTGCTGCGAGATAGCACGCTGTCACCCGAAGAAATTTTGATGAGTGAATCTCAGGAACGTATGTGTGCTGTGGTTGAGCCGTCAAAGATTGATGCGTTCATGGCAGTGTGCAAGAAATGGGATGTTGAAGCGGTAGTAATCGGCGAAGTTAATGACTCAGGTCGGTTGACTGTCGAATGGCACGGCGAGGAAATTGTCAATGTGCCACCACGATCCGTAGCTCACGATGGTCCGGTTTATGAACGTCCATTTGCTCGTCCAGATTGGATGGATGTTCGCCAGGCCTCAGGACCGGAAAGTTTGGCAAGACCAAAAAGTGCCGCTGAAGTTAAGCAAACCTGGCTCACTATGACAGGCACACCTAACCTGGCATCAAAGTCCTGGGTTACTTCGCAATACGACCGTTACGTGATGGGCAATACGATCCTGGCCCAACCGGAAGATTCGGGAATGATTCGCGTTGATGAAGAAACCGGCTTAGGCGTTGCAGTTTCAACAGATTGCAATGCTCGGTTTGTCGCACTGGATCCATATAAAGGTGCACAACTTGCCTTGGCTGAGTCATATCGCAATGTAGCTGTTACTGGAGCTAAGCCTTTGGCGGTAACTAACTGCTTGAACTTTGGATCTCCGGAAGATCCTGCGGTGATGTGGCAATTCGAGCAGGCAGTAACTGGGCTTGCTGATGCGTGTTTAGAAATGGGAACGCCTGTTACCGGTGGAAACGTATCGTTCTATAACCAAACTGGTGAAGTTGCGATTCATCCAACTCCTGTCATTGGTGTTCTTGGCGTGATCGACAACGTTGAACATCGCACGCCTATGGCTTGGGGTCACAATGGCGAGCTGGTTTATGTCTTGGGAACAACCCGTGAGGAACTTGCTGGCTCAGAATGGGCGCACGCAATTCATGCTCATCTAGGTGGTCATCCACCAGTTTTAGATTTGCAAGCTGAAATGACTTTGGCGGAAATATTGGTTGCCGGTTCTAGTCAAAAGTTGTTTTCTGCTGCGCACGATGTTTCCGAAGGTGGCATTGCTCAAACAATTGCTGAGATGGCAATTCGATCTGGATTTGGCGTTCGGCTAGAAGTTCCAGCTGGACTTGATGCCTTTACCTTCCTATGGAGTGAGTCGGCTAC
>CANKTT010000149.1 GCA_947486505.1 Actinomycetota bacterium
CACGTAATCATTGGTGCTGGTTCCATGGTCTTTCCAGGGGTCACTATTGCTGATGGCTGTTCAGTTGGCGCGATGTCCCTAGTTAATCGCTCGACACAGGAATGGGGAATATATTCCGGCATTCCAGCTAAACGCATCAAGGATCGATCCCGAGAGCTACTTGACCTAGAGACGAAGTATCTTTCTCAGGCTTAGCTAGTTTCTCGTAGCCAAAAGGTGCCATGATTTCTCTATCGCTAAACTAAAGACATTGAAGTTGCTGGCATTGGAGCAAAAATGACCCACGTCGTTGTAGACGTCAATTTAAAGCCCGAAATCCTTGACCCACAAGGTCGCGCGGTCTTAGGGGCCCTGGGTCGACTTGGTCTGTCCGGTGTTGCTGATGTGCGACAGGGTAAGCAGTTCGTACTCACCATTGAAGGCGACATCGACGATGCGAAATTGGCCCAAATCCATGAAATTGCATCGACCCTTTTAAGCAACCCAGTAATTGAAGACTTCACAGTAGAAGTTCGCCCATGACACCTCGGGTTGGCGTGATCACCTTCCCTGGGTCTCTTGACGATAAAGATGCTGCTAGAGCTGTTCGATTGGCCGGCGGCGAATCCGTTTCACTTTGGCACGCTGATGCCAACTTGCACTCAGTTGATGCCGTCGTGTTGCCTGGTGGATTTTCCTACGGTGATTACTTGCGTTGCGGAGCGATTGCAAAGTTTGCACCCGTTATGGAAAAACTAGTTGATGCGGGTAATGGTGGATTACCGATCCTAGGTATTTGCAATGGCTTTCAAGTATTAACCGAGTCCCACCTATTGCCAGGCGCACTAACGCGAAATGATCACCTGCACTTTATTTGTCGAGATCAAAAATTGCGGATTGAAAATAACTCATCAGCGTGGACTAGCGACTTTGCAGTTGGCGAAGAGATTTTGATTCCGCTTAAAAATGGTGAAGGCGGCTACGTCGCTGACGAAAAGACTTTGGATGAACTCGAGGGTGACGGGCGAATAATCGCGCGATATTTGGAAATTAATCCAAACGGATCCCGCCGAGATATTGCGGGAATTACTAATGCCCGCGGCAACGTGGTTGGCATCATGCCGCACCCAGAACACGCAGTTGAGAGATTAACTGGACCAACTACTGATGGCCTTGGATTTTTTACTTCTTTACTTAAGTCACTCGTGAATGACGGAAAAGTTTCCGCATGAGTGTTGATAAAGTCTCCGATGCAATTGCCTCACCAAAGGCGCAGCAGCCATTTGCTGAACTTGGATTAAAGAAGGATGAATACAAATCCATTCGAGAAATTCTGGGACGACGTCCGACTTCCTCTGAATTAGCAATGTATTCCGTTATGTGGTCTGAACACTGCAGCTACAAGTCTTCTAAAGTTCACCTTCGCCAGTTTGGAACTAAGGTTCCTAAAAATGATTCGATGCTGGTTGGCATTGGTGAAAACGCCGGTGTTGTCGACATTGGTCACGGCTGGGCTGTGACATTCAAGGTCGAGTCACACAACCACCCGTCTTATGTCGAGCCTTATCAAGGCGCAGCAACAGGTATCGGTGGAATCGTGCGAGACATTATTTCTATGGGCGCTCGCCCCGTCGCAGTTATGGATCCGCTTCGCTTCGGCGATCCAGAAAATCCAGACACCCGCCGAGTGCTGACTGGGATTGTTGCTGGAATTGGCGGATATGGAAACTGTCTTGGCTTACCAAACATCGGTGGCGAAATTGTTTTTGATCCGAGCTATCAGGGCAATCCGCTTGTGAACGCACTTTGTGTTGGCACCATGAAACACAAAGACATTCACCTGGCTAAAGCAAGTGGTGTTGGCAATGCTGTGATTCTTTATGGGGCTCGAACTGGTGGCGACGGCATCGGGGGTGTGAGCGTTTTGGCTTCTGAGACTTTTGATGCTGATGGTCCCGCTAAACGACCAAGCGTTCAAGTTGGCGATCCATTCATGGAGAAGTTACTGATCGAATGCACTTTAGAAGTTCTGCACGCTGGTTTGGTTGAAGGTATTCAGGATTTGGGTGGCGCTGGAATTTCGTGTGCGACCAGTGAACTTGCCAGCAATGGTGAAGGTGGCATGCATGTTTGGCTAGATCGGGTGCTGTTGCGCGATAGTACTTTGTCACCAGAAGAAATTTTGATGAGTGAATCTCAGGAACGTATGTGCGCTGTGGTTGAACCAGCAAAGATTGATGCGTTCATGGCAGTTTGCAAAAAGTGGGATGTTGAAGCGGTAGTAATCGGCGAAGTTAATGACTCAGGTCGATTAACGGTTGAATGGCACGGCGAGGAAATCGTTAATGTGCCACCGCGCTCTGTTGCACATGACGGTCCGGTTTATGAGCGGCCATATGCTCGTCCGGACTGGATGAATGTTCGCCAAGCTTCGGGACCAGAAAATTTGGTAAGACCAAATAGTGCCGCTGAAGTTAAGCAAACCTGGCTCACTATGACTGGCACACCAAACTTGGCGTCAAAGTCCTGGGTTACTTCGCAATTTGACCGTTATGTGATGGGCAATACGATCTTGAGCCAACCAGAAGATTCGGGAATGATTCGCGTTGATGAAGAAACCGGCCTAGGCGTAGCAGTTTCAACAGATTGCAACGCTCGGTTTGTCGCACTGGATCCATATAAAGGCGCGCAACTTGCCTTGGCTGAGTCATATCGCAACGTAGCTGTTACTGGAGCTAAGCCTTTGGCGGTAACTAACTGTCTGAACTTTGGATCTCCTGAAGATCCTGCGGTGATGTGGCAGTTCGAGCAGGCAGTAACTGGACTTGCCGATGCGTGTTTAGAAATGGGAACGCCTGTTACCGGTGGCAACGTATCCTTCTATAACCAAACTGGTGAAGTAGCAATCCATCCAACTCCTGTCATTGGTGTTCTTGGAGTTATCGACAACGTTGAACATCGCACGCCTATGGCTTGGGGTCACGATGGCGAACTGGTTTATGTGCTGGGAACAACTCGAGATGAGTTGTCCGGATCAGAATGGGCACACGCAATTCATGCCCATCTAGGTGGTCATCCGCCCGTTTTGGATTTACAGACTGAAATGGCTTTGGCCGAGATTTTGGTTGCCGGTTCTAGCCAAAAGTTGTTTTCTGCTGCGCACGATGTTTCCGAAGGTGGCATTGCTCAAACAATTGCTGAGATGGCAATTCGATCTGGATTTGGCGTTCGGCTAGAAGTTCCAGCTGGACTTGATGCCTTTACCTTCCTATGGAGTGAGTCGGCTAC
>CANKTT010000150.1 GCA_947486505.1 Actinomycetota bacterium
CACCAGGATCTGAAATTGAGTTTGATCTTAGGCTCGAATCAGTAATTGATGGGGTTCTCGTCACCGGAAGTGCTTTGCTAACGGTTGCGGGTGAATGTTCAAGATGTTTGGAGCCGTTGTCTTTCGATACGGAAGTTGATCTCCAAGAACTTTTTGAATATCCCGCTACTGATTCCCGAGGCCGCCAAATTGAAAATGGCAACGATGACGATGAACAACCGAAGCTAGATGACGATCTTCTTGATCTAGAGCCGGTTATTCGCGATGCAGTATTGCTGGCTATGCCGCTAGCACCACTGTGCCAACCAGAATGTGCAGGACTTTGCATTACTTGCGGTGAAAACCTCAACGACGTGCCAGGCCACGCACACGAAGAAATTGATCCGCGATGGGCAACTCTTGCGAATCTCAAAGATTTAACTAACGAATAAGTAAGACGATTTGAGCTAAAGAGTTTGAATCGAAAACCTGAAAGGATGGCAGACCGTGGCCGTTCCGAAGCGTAAGACTTCACGCAGCAACACCCGTCATCGTCGTTCCGCATGGAAGGCAACCGCTGCAAACCTTGCAACCTGCGATCGTTGCCGTGCTCCAAAGTTGCAGCACACTGCTTGCCCAACTTGTGGCACATACGACAAGCGCCAGGTCCTTAGCGTCTAATTGCCGTGGCCAAGTCCACACCGCAAGAACAGCTATTTGACCGACTGGGTTTAGTTTTTGATGCCCAGTTACTCGAGTTAGCGCTCACGCATCGGTCATTCGCCTACGAGTCAGGCGGACTACCAACAAACGAGCGACTTGAGTTTCTAGGCGATTCCGTTTTGGGCGTCGTAGTAACGGACGAGCTCTATCACCGTTATCCAGAATTGCCAGAAGGTAATCTTGCCAAACTTCGATCAGCTGTAGTTAGTGCTCGCGCTTTAGCCATACAAGCCCGCCGCCTTGGTTTAGGTGAATTCATTCGCCTTGGTCGCGGCGAAGAAACTACTGGTGGTCGCGACAAGTCTTCGATTTTGGCAGACACTTTCGAAGCAATTCTTGGCGCGGTCTATTTGGATTTAGGTATTGAAGTTTCGCGCGAATTGATCCTTCGGTTACTGGATGAGCAACTTGCGGAAGCGGCAGAACTTGGCGCTGGCTTGGATTGGAAAACTTCACTTCAGGAACTCACTGCCGAGTTTGGGATTGGGGTTCCAACATATGCAATCGATGAATCAGGACCTGATCACGCCAAGCGATTTGAAGCTCAAGTTGTGCTAGCCAATAAGCATTACGGTCATGGCACTGGCAGCAACAAAAAAGAAGCTGAGCAACAGGCTGCGGCTAGTGCTTATGCCGAATTAAGGGCTGAACACGCTATTGAAAACCAACGCAATTCCGAAGACTCTCGCAGCGGCGAATAATCATGCCCGAATTACCAGAAGTCGAAGTTGTCCGTCGGGGCATCGATAAGTGGGTTAGTGGTCGAACTATCGAGACCACAAAAGTTTTGCATTCCAGAGCGGTGCGCAATCACATTGCCGGATCTAAAGACTTCATCAAACGCCTGAATGGACGCACGGTTACTTCAGTGAACCGTCGGGGAAAATTCATGTGGCTGAGTCTGGATGATGACCATGCACTGGTTACTCATTTAGGGATGAGTGGCCAGGTCTTAGTGCAGGCACTCGACGCGGATCCTGAAAAGCATTTGCGCGTTCGTTGCACGTTTACCGACAATGGGCGAGCAATGCACTTTGTGGATCAACGAACTTTCGGCGGAATGGCAATTGAAGAAATGGTTGAAGATGTTGCAGGTCGATTGATACCTGAATCTGTTCAACATATCGCGCTAGATCCGCTTGATGAGTATTTCGACCCGGAAACCTTTATCTCAGGAATTCGAAAGAAGAACACCCAAGTAAAGCGCGCAATCTTGGATCAAACTCTGATTAGTGGCATTGGAAACATTTATGCAGATGAAGCCCTGTGGCGATCCAAAATTCATTGGGCCACACCAACCCAGCGCATGACTCGCGCTCAAGCCTCAACTCTGTTGCAGAATGCAACTGAAGTAATGACGCAGGCGCTCAACCAAGGCGGGACTTCATTTGATGCGTTATATGTAAATGTGAACGGGGAGAGTGGCTACTTCTCCCAAGAGCTAAATGTTTATGGCCGAGAAGATGAGCCATGTGATCGGTGCGGAAGCATTATTGTGCGCGAAGCTTTCGCTAATCGGTCATCCTTTAGATGTCCACGCTGTCAACGCAAACCGCGGACAATCTAGGCCTGCCCTGACAAAATAGTGTGATGGGAATTGCGCCATGACTTACATGCCGGTGGATGGAAAACCAGACCGTATGCACGTTGGTGCGCGCGCACTTGATTTAACCAATTGGATTGAAATCAATTCAGATTACGATTCAGACCTTGCGCAAAAGCGCGAACTTCTTTCCCGCAAACACGATGAAGTATTCGTTTCCTTGCCACTTGGTGATGGTGGTTCTCGAGAAGTTCTCGAACTCTTAGGCGAGCACTTGCCAAGAGTTTTCCCAGAGCGCTGGCCCAGCTACGTTTCCATCGATGAAAACCTGCACCCACTTGAAGCTGCGTCGTTACTCGTACAAGAAGACCTTTGCGTGATGTCCCAAGTTGGAACTGACTGGATTTTGTCAGCAGCCAGCCTGTGTTTCCCGAGTCGCTGGGATGTGCGGGAAAAGATTGGTAAGAACTTGCTTGGAATTCACGGCCCAGTTCCGCACTATGCCGAGACCATCGGCGTAGCCACCCAAAACATTTTCGACAAGCTAACTGTTGAGCGCCCAGTTTGGCGCGTGAACTGGACCGTTATGGATAGTGGTGCACTGCATCAGCCCACTGCGGTTAGAAGTCCTGATGCCATGGAAATCACCAGCGCGAATATTGACCAGGAACTCTACTTCCGGCGAGAGCGCCAGACTCTGCGAAAACTACCCGTTTCTGGCGACATTCTCTTCACAATTCGCACCTATTCCGACACTTTTGCGCAAGTAGTCGAACAGTTTCCAGATTTCCGCAGGCACATTGGGTCGACAATTGCAGGATCAACGCAGCAGCTCATCGACTACAAGGGCTGGGCAAAAATCCTCAATGAATTGCAATCTTGGTCAAAGTCCTAGTTTCCCTGCCCAAATCCAATGAATTAAAGGGCAAAAGATAGACTTAGACCAAGTAATTCCACCGCCTGTGTCCTCTTCCCCTGACCAGCGAAAACTCGAGAAAGATTCGCGTGTACCTGAAG
>CANKTT010000151.1 GCA_947486505.1 Actinomycetota bacterium
AGTGGCGAGGCATTGAATCTCAAGGAATTCATTTACCAACTAGATGTTCCGGTTATTGTTGGCGGTTGCGCAACCTACACAGCTGCGTTGCACTTGATGCGTACTGGTGCAGCCGGAGTACTAGTTGGATTCGGTGGCGGCGCCGCACACACAACTCTTGACGTACTTGGTGTGCGAGTCCCTATGGCTAGTGCAGTTGCAGATGTTGCTGCCGCTCGTCGTGATTACCTGGATGACTCTGGTGGTCGCTACGTTTCAGTTATTGCCGATGGCTCAATGGGTCGCAGTGGCGATGTATCGAAGGCGATCGCATTAGGTGCCGACGCAGTTGTAGTTGGCTCAACATTTGCTCGAGCTACAGATTCACCAGGTCGCGGTAAGCACTGGGGGATTGAAGCTACTCACTTAGAACTTCCGCGAGGTGAACTTGTGGATCTTGGTATCACTGGAACTTTGAGCGAAATCATTTCTGGTCCATCACACACAGCTGATGGAACTATGAATATGGTTGGCGCACTTCGTCGAGCTATGGCAACTTGTGGATATTCAGACTTGAAGGAATTCCAGCGTTGCGAAGTAGTCGTAACTCCTAATTAGTCTGCGCGGGATAGCCATCGCGGGTGAATTTATCCACTGGCTGACTACCAATAGGCTAAGTGTGTGACTGACGCCCGCCCGGTACTTGTAGTTGATTTTGGTGCGCAGTACGCCCAGCTAATTGCTCGCAGAGTCCGGGAAGCGCGAATCTATTCCGAAGTTGTTCCAAGTTCAATGTCTGTCAAAGACATGTTGGCAAAAAACCCATTAGCAATTGTTTTATCAGGTGGACCTTCGAGTGTTTATGCCGATGGCGCCCCACAAGTTGAGGCTGCGTTATTTGAGGCAAACCTGCCAGTGTTTGGAATTTGTTATGGCTTCCAAGCTATGGCAACCACACTTGGTGGCACGGTTGCCCAAACTGGCTTATCAGAATTTGGTGCCACAGCGTTAAAGACTAAATCTGATAGTTGCCTATTCAATGGCTTACCTGAAGTGCAAAATGTTTGGATGAGTCATGGCGACTCAGTCCAGGAAGCACCTGCTGGATTTACAGTTACTGCATCAAGTGCCGGAGCGGCAGTTGCTGCCTTTGAAGATCTATCCCGTGGCCTAGCTGGTGTGCAGTTCCATCCTGAGGTTATGCACTCGGAACATGGACAAAAAGTTCTCGAACATTTCTTGTATGACATTGCAAAAATCGAACCGACATGGACGCCAGCAAGTATTGTCGATGAGCAAGTTGCTCGCATCAAAGCTCAAATAGGTGACTCCAAAGTAATTTGCGGACTATCTGGTGGCGTTGATTCGGCCGTCGCTGCGGCTTTGGTTCACAAAGCGGTCGGTGACAACTTAACTTGCGTGTTTGTCGATCACGGATTGTTGCGCGCAGGTGAGCGAGAACAAGTCGAACGTGATTATGTAGCTGCTACTGGAATCCGACTTGTTGTAGTTGATGCAGCGGATCGATTCTTAAGTGAGCTTGCTGATGTCACAGATCCAGAAACTAAGCGAAAGATTATTGGTCGAATCTTTATTCGAGTATTCGAAGATGCACAGAAGCAATTGATTGCTGAGGCAGGTGAATCGGGAGCCACGATAGATTTCTTGGTTCAAGGAACGCTCTATCCAGACGTTGTTGAAAGTGGCGGTGGGACGGGCGCGGCAACTATCAAGAGTCATCACAATGTTGGTGGACTGCCTGATGACATAGAATTCCAACTTTGTGAGCCGCTTCGGGAACTGTTTAAAGATGAGGTTCGCGCAGTTGGTCGTGAGCTTGGACTGCCAGAAGCCATGGTTATGCGTCATCCATTCCCAGGACCAGGTCTTGGAATTCGAATCGTTGGCGCAGTCAGTAAAGAGCGCCTAGATATTCTGCGAGCTGCAGATGCAATCGTTCGTGAGGAAACCACTATTGCTGGATTAGATTTTGCAATCTGGCAATTCCCAGTTGTTCTCTTGGCCGATGTTCGCAGTGTTGGCGTGCAAGGTGATGGCAGAACTTATGGCCATCCAATTGTGTTGCGTCCGGTTTCAAGTGAAGATGCGATGACTGCCGATTGGACCAGATTGCCTCATGACGTTTTGGCGAAAATTTCGAATCGGATAACTAACGAAGTTCGGGAAGTGAACCGCGTAGTGTTGGATGTAACAAGTAAGCCTCCGGGCACAATTGAATGGGAATAAGGCGAAGCCGAAATTCCCATTCACAATAGGTACAGTTGGATACAGGCGCGATAGGCGCCGGTAGGGAATAAGGCGTAGCCGAAATTCCCATTCAAAGTAAATAAGATGGGTACAGGTGCGTTAAGCGCCGGACAGGAATAGTTCGATGGATATTCTTTATAAAGCACTGGTCGTTCTTCACTTCGTTGGAATCTTTGCGATTGGTTACGGATTCTTCAAAGAACTTGCCAAGAAGACATTTGGCGTTAATGTCGCGATGCTGCATGGTGCCAGCACCCAACTTTTAACAGGTGTATTACTTGTTGGCCTACATGAATCTGGTTCACTTGATAGCGAATATGTAATTGATCACACCAAGATTGCTATCAAGCTAGTTATCGCGATTGCAATTATTGCGATGTACTCAATCGGTAAGCGTAAGTCAGAGCAAAAACTTTACTGGGCACTGATTGGTGCATTAACGCTGACAAATATTGTTATTGCTTACGCGCTTTAATCCGGTAACTTAATTTGCCGGAAAGCTTCGGCAATTCGTCCTGATTCAAGGCCGCCAGTTTCCGCGAGTGACTCACCCCAACCGCGAAGCATTCCTTCGAGATCTTCCATGTGGGAAGTTTGACTGGCATGTGCCACCAACGCCTGCACTTTGCGACTAAAGAATTCTGTTGTATCGATCCAATGATTTGGTTCAACATGCCCCTGGAGCCAAAGCCAATTAACAGTCCAGGCTTCTAGTCCTTCTTGCGTGCGCAACTCCGGATAGGTATAAGGATTTCGCACTGCTGGATATAGTGCGCGCGAAGTGGCTTCACCAGCTGCCATGTGATCGGGATGACTGGCTGGAAGGCGTTCCCAGTTTCGTTCTGGGGATTGCGTGATTACCAACTGCGGCCGAACTTGACGCATTACGCGCACAATGTCGCGCTGCAAATCATGACTTGGTTCTAAATAGCCATCTTG
>CANKTT010000152.1 GCA_947486505.1 Actinomycetota bacterium
AGTGATTGTGTAGGCCGGGCTTGAGTCGCTGCCCTCGCTAAGTAGACCGGTTGTACAAACGTAGCTTCCATCTGCGGGTGCAGGAGTGGCACCCGCACTCGCGCTCGTAGAAGTGGCTACCGGGGCCAGAACTCCCCCAAGTAATGCGACAACAATCGCAACCGAGAGCTTGCGAGCAAAGGCACTGGCAGTGCTAAACACGATGATTCTCCTACGAAAATGGGTAGCAGGGTGTAAACCCAACTCTAAAAACTCTACACCAAGATTGGATTAATGTTTCAATATTGACAGGAATGAACACGGCCTTACCGAAAACATTTAGTGAACAATGCGTTAATGCAGAAAACAACCACGCTTGCGGCAACAGCTTGCGGCAACAACATTCGAAAGCTGACAACAATTAGTCATAACTCAAATATCTGCAGGTAAATCCAACTCAACTCACAAGCAACAAGGCGCTTTTTACTCCATCGCGTTCGAGATACCCGATGTTTAATCACATGTAAGGGGGATTCCCCGAGAAATTCGGGCATTTGACGAGATTTTGGCAGCCTTCGAGCCTTCGAGCCTTGGTGCCTTGGTGCTTTGGTGCTTTGGGGCTTTGGGGCTTTGGGGCATCAGCTCGAGCCTGGCCTGGCAAAATGAGGCAATCGTTAGCATTGGATCATGAATTCCGCGGAGGCTCAAAGCATTGCTAAAACTCACTTCGGCATTGAGAGCGAGGTATCTGCCCTTGCTGGAGAAAGAAATCCAAACTTCCTCGTTTCAAGCCAAGTCGGGCAATTCGTGCTCAAGATTCATCGTGCAGACGAATTAGCTCAGATCCAAATCCAGCAATCCGCTCTGTCAACGCTCGAGCAACTTGTTAAGTTTCAAACCCCAAGCACAGTGCCTGGGGTTTCTGGGGAACTTTTGGTGGACATCGGCGAGGGTAAATTTGCTCGGCTTCTCAGTTGGATTGATGGCGATCTTTGGTCACAGGCCAAGGAACTATCCGAGGAACACAAGGTTCAACTTGGAAAACTCATTGCAACTGTTGACAAAAAGTTGGCTGGAATCGACTCCGAACAATTTCGTTCCGTCCTCGATCAACCTTTCGGTTGGAACGTGTTGCAGGCCGAAAGCTTAGTTTCAGATGTTGAGCTAATCAGCAATCCCGAACTAAAGTCACAGGTCAAAACTATTATTGATCGAGCAATTGCAAACTCACTGCCGAAACTTAAGGCATTGCCGCACCAAGTAATTCACAACGATGCAAATGACAACAATGTTGTTGTGCAAGGTGATTCAGTTGTGGGCTTGATCGACTTCGGTGACCTTATCTATGCGCCGCGAGTGTGTGGTTTAGCAGTTGGCTGCGCCTACCAACTTGATGCCCGCGATCCAGTTGCAAGTATCTACTCCGTTGTGCGTGGATATCACGAAGTTTCACCACTATCCCCTGCCGAACTTGAAGTTTTATTTGATTTAGTTTGCCTGCGGGTGGCTACAAGCATTGTGATGGCTCACCGCCAGTTAGCTGCAGATCCTGGCAATGAATACCTTTCAGTTTCTCAAGATTATTTTCAATCTTTGATGCCAGCATTGATCGCATCTTCTGATCGCCTTGCTCACTATCGCCTGCGCAATGCCTGTGGTTATGACGCACATCCAGACAGCCGCCATGTTCGCCAATGGCTTGCCACAACTGATAAAGAGATTGCTGATGTTGTGATGCCGCCGTTTGAAGAAGCCAAGAAAATCTGGTTGGACTGGTCGGGTGAAAACAAAAATATTGCTCGCTCTTGGGAAGCAATCGAAGCTGAAATGCAGGCAGCGGGCGCTGACGTTGCAATTGGGCATTACTGCGAAGATCGCAATGTTTATGAATCTGACTTCTTCGTAGACGAAGGTAAAGAATCCCGGACAGTTCACTTAGCTGTTGACTTATTCGCACCTGCTGGTACTCCGGTTTATGCAGCTCTCGATGGCAAAGTCTTCTTATTCCATGACAACACTGCTCATTTAGACAACGGTCCGATGATTGTGCTGGAACACCAGACTGATCAAGGCGTTAAGTTCCACACGCTTTATGCTCATTTATCTCGCGAATCCCTCGAGGGTTTGTCGGTTGGTAAAGAAATCAAGGCCGGCCAGCAAATTGCCACGATGGGTACTGAAGAAGTAAACGTTGGCTGGCCACCACACACCCACTTCCAAATCATCATGGATCTCTGCGATATGGCCCACGACATCTTTGGTGTGGCTGCCCTTAGTGAATTGCCGGTTTGGCGCAGTATCTGCCCTAATCCGAACTTGATTCTTCGAATCCCTGAAGGCACAGACATTCACGCACACATGAAGACTGAAACTTTGGCCCAAGAACGCCAAGTTGTGATGTCACGGGCACTTAGCCTTAATTTCCAAAAGCATTTGGAAATCGTGAGTGGTGAAGGCGCATATCTATTCGATAGAGCTGGGGCTAAGTATCTAGATCTAGTAAACAACGTTGCGCATCTTGGACACAGTCATCCGCGCGTAGTTGAGGCCGCTTATAGACAAATGCTTACCCTCAACACAAATACTCGTTACTGGAACCAAAACGCAATTGAATATGCCCGGGCACTTGCTAACACTTTCCCAGATCCATTAAGTGTTGTGTTCTTTGTCAATAGCGGTAGTGAAGCAAATGACTTAGCACTGCGATTAGCTCAGGCCCATAACAAAGCAAAAGGCATGATGGTTTTGGAAGATGCCTATCACGGACACATAACCAGCATCATTGACATCAGCCCTTACAAGTTCAACGGGCGCGGTGGCGCAGGTCGGCCAGACCACGTCCGAGTTGCTCCAATTCCAGATGCTTACAAGGGCATGCATCGTGGCGAAGAATCTGGCGCTAAATATGCAGCTGAGTTCAAGCGGGAATTAGATTCCTTAGATCAACCGCTTTGCGCATTCATTTCAGAATCAATTGTAAGTACTGGCGGTCAAGTTCCACTTGCCCCCGGTTTCCTAAAGCACGCTTTTGAAATTACGCGTGCTGCCGGCGGGGTATGTATTGCAGATGAAGTTCAAATTGGAATGGGTCGCGTAGGCACTCACTTCTGGGGATTTGAAATGCATGATGTGGTTCCTGACATTGTGGCCATGGGTAAACCAATTGGCAGCGG
>CANKTT010000153.1 GCA_947486505.1 Actinomycetota bacterium
GAGTTCGTTCAATTTCTCTTGCTGTAGATCTAACCAACTACGTCATGTTTGAACTTGGTCAACCACTGCACGCATTTGATGCAGACAAGATCACTGGAACGATTCGGGCACGCTGGGCTAAGTCAGGCGAAACCGTAGAGACTCTAGATGGCGTGCAGCGAAACTTAACGACTGAAGATTTAGTAATTGCTGATGACGTTCGAGTACTTTCCTTAGCTGGTGTTATGGGTGGCGCATACAGCGAAATCTCAGAAACTACGACTCGGGTAGTTCTAGAAGCTGCGCACTTCAATCCGACTGAAATTGCAAAAATGAGTCGTCGCCACAAACTATCCTCGGAAGCCTCCCGTCGCCTAGAGCGCGGCGTGGATCGCATGCTGCCACCGGTCGCGTCTGCGCGATTTGCAGAACTATTGATCGAACACGGGGGAGCAACCTTCGAAGGCACCTCTGGCGTTGAGCAAGCTCCAGATCCCACTGTGATTGCATTTGATCCAAATTTCCCAGGCCAAGTTGCCGGACACACTTACGAATCTGCAAATGTAGAAAAGATTTTGGTTTCACTAGGTTGTGCCGTTGATGCCTCCAAATCTCCGTGGTCAGTTCGCGTGCCATCCTGGCGACCGGATTTGGCTGCCGCAATTGACTTAGTCGAAGAAGTAATCCGAATTGATGGTTATGAAAAAGTTCCAGCGACTTTGCCAACTGCGCCAGCCGGTCGGGGACTTACTGAATTACAAAAACTACAACGCCGCGCTGGACTACACCTTGCCGGCCGCGGGCTAGTTGAAGTTCGCAACTATCCATTCGTGGGAGTTGCTGAATTTGATGCATTAGGAATCCCAGCCGACGATTCTCGTCGTCATGCTGTGAAACTCGCAAACGCTTTGTCAGACGAACAGCCATTAATGCGAACAACTTTGTTACCAGGTTTAGCGGGCGCACTAGCCAGAAACATTTCCAGAGGCTTCACTGACGTCGCACTATTTGAGATCTCCTCAGTTAGCTTGCTTTCGGCTAGTCAAAGTGCAACTGGGGTGACGAATCCGCCACGTCCTTCCGTGATGCAGCGCCCAACTGCGGCTGATATTTCAGCCCTGGACGCCTTGCTACCGGAGCAACCATTGCACCTTGGTGTTTTGCTAACCGGGGCACTGAAACCTGCAGCACTAGGGGCTAAACCAGTCCCAGCTGCGTGGAGTGATGCGATCGACATTGCGCTAGCGCTCGGCGTTGAACTTGGTGTGGATATCGAGGTAACTGCAGGAAACTTTGCACCTTGGCACCCGGGTCGATGTGCCGCGCTTTCTATCAACGGTGACTTAATCGGTTACGCAGGTGAAATAGCACCAAAGGCTTTGGAAAATCTCGGGCTTCCAAAACGTGCAGTTGCTTTAGAACTAAATGTTTCAGCCGTATTGACGGCTGCAAACCTAGTTGCATCAGCTCCTGCGATTTGGACTTTCCCCGTTGCCAAGGAAGACATTGCATTAGTTGTTAAGTCAGATGTGGCAGCAACAGATGTTTTGAACGTAGTTCGTAGTGCTGCTGGAGAACTTCTAGAAGACATTCGCTTGTTCGATGTTTATGAAGGATCACAAGTTGCTGAAGGACATAAGTCACTAGCTTTTGCTCTCAGATTCCGTGCTCAAGATCGCACGCTTGCCGCCGAAGAAGTAGCTAATGCTCGCCAAGCTGGAGTAGACGCCGCTGCAAAATCCTTTGGTGCAACGCTTCGCTAATTAAGTTTTAAACGTTAACTAGTTTTTGCAATCGACTTAACTACAAACATTCCAATTACTGCGCCAACTAGTTGCGCACCAATGAATGGCAATACTGAAATTGGCGCGATGCCAGCGAAGGTGTCGGAGAACACGCGACCAACCGTTATGGCTGGATTTGCAAATGAAGTAGATGAAGTGAAGAAATAAGCCGAACCGATCCAGCCAGCTACAACAACTGGAATCACACTGGTCTGCGCCCGGTCGATTAGAACACCAATCACAATTATCAAACCAGCGGTAGCAATTACTTCGCCAATTAACTTGCCCGTTGTCACACGCTCATTCTGCGAAATCTGAATAACTGCTAAATCGAACATCGCGTTAGCAACAATCGCACCGGTTATCGCGCCAGCAACCTGCACCACTATGTAGGCGAGTGCGTCTTTTGCTTGCATGGTTTTGTTCGCAAGTGACACTAGCGTCACAGCAGGATTGAAATGCGCCCCACTAATCGGACCAAGAATCAGAATCAAGATTGCCAATGCAAAAATCGTTGAGATCGTGTTGATCAGAAGTGCCACACCAGGGTCAGCGGACAGGTTTGTTCCCATGATTCCGGACCCAACAACAACGCAGGCGAGTAAGGCCATGCCTACAAATTCGGAAATTAGCTTTGCGGCAGTACTTGGCATCTTGAGTAACTCCTTAAATTAGGGAAGCCCTCAAATCCGAGGATTTGGCTTCGATCCTTATCTTTTCCTAGAACTGGGCGATCACCCGATTAAACCGCGCATAATTGCCGAAAAATTCATTAACCAGGCTAATTTGGTCATTTTCATTATTGTGTATTTATGCAATTATCCGTATACTTATGCACATGACGAAAGTAGCCATTGTTGGGGCCTCGGGATACGCCGGCGCTGAGTTAATCCGGATCATTCATACCCACCCGCATTTTGAGCTTGGAGTGATTGCGGCCGGTTCAAATGCTGGCTCGACGTTGGCTCATGTGCATCCACAGTTTTCCTCGGTACCCGAATTAGCGGGCAGAGTTTTCGCAGACTCAACTCCGCAAGCTCTTGCCGGTCATGACTTAGTTTTCCTAGCGTTACCGCATGGTCAGTCCGCAGAGTTGATTGCACAACTTCCAATTGATGTTCGAATCGTTGATCTAGGTGCTGATTTCAGATTAGAAGATGACAAAGATTGGCACACCTATTACGGGGGAGCGTATGCCGGATCGTGGACGTATGGCATTCCCGAAATTCATGGCGTGCGGGAGAAGATTTCTGGCAGCACTCGGGTCGCAAACCCTGGTTGCTACGCCACGTCAATTGAACTTGGGCTAGCACCGCTGCTGGCTGCAAATGCAATTGATGCCACTGACATCATTGTTGTCGC
>CANKTT010000154.1 GCA_947486505.1 Actinomycetota bacterium
CCAGCTGCCATGTGATCGGGATGACTGGCTGGAAGGCGTTCCCAGTTTCGTTCTGGGGATTGCGTGATTACCAACTGCGGCCGAACTTGACGCATTACGCGCACAATGTCGCGCTGCAAATCATGACTTGGTTCTAAATAGCCATCTTGATAACCGAGAAAGCGCACATCGGTTACTCCATAAACTGAAGCCGCCAATTCCTGCTCAGCTCTACGGATTGCGGGAATCTCAGAACGATCAGTAGCGTCATCAAATCCACCGGCATCGCCATCGGTGCAGATGCAGAATGTGACATCCACCCCAGCTTTAACCAGAGCCATAATGGTTCCACCTGCACCAAAATCAACATCATCAGGATGCGCGGTTACAACCAGTGCTCGAGTTACACCTTCAGGGATTTCAATTCGTTCGTTTGATTCATTACTCACGCCGTCCACTCTATTTCTTTAATGCCAAAACTCCACATGTCAGGGTGCTTACGTAGACTGTCGGTGTGCCTTCACAGCTTCTGGATGATTTAAACGAACCGCAACGCCAAGCTGTTGTGCATTCAGGCACCCCACTATTAGTTGTGGCGGGTGCGGGCTCAGGAAAAACTCGGGTACTTACGCGCAGAATTGCCTACTTGATGGCGGAGCGAAACGTAGCGCCAACAGAAATTCTGGCAATTACATTCACAAACAAAGCGGCGAACGAAATGAAAGAGCGGGTAGCCCATATTGTGGGCCCAAAGGCCAGAAGTATGTGGGTTTCCACGTTTCACTCTGCCTGCGTTCGAATCCTGCGCAATGAAGCTAAACGATTAAACCTCAAGCCATCCTTCACAATTTATGACACTCAAGATTCCGTCAGAATGCTTTCCCTGGTTTCAAAAGACCTGGGAATCGACCCAAAGTCCTACAGTCCAAAATATTTGCTTGGACAGATAAGTAATTTAAAGAATGAATTGATCGATTATGAAGATGCCATAAGCAAGGCAGTCACTGCGCAAGAACAAACTGTCGCGCAGGCTTACGGCGAGTATCAACGCCGCTTGATGTTAGCTAGCGCTGTTGACTTCGATGATTTAATTGGACACACTGTTGCCTTGCTTCAAGCCTTTCCAGATGTTGCTGAACATTACCACCGTCGCTTTCGTCACGTTCTAGTTGATGAGTATCAAGATACCAACCATGCCCAGTACGTTCTTATTCGTGAATTGGTAGGAACAGGCAAAGACGGATTACCACCAGCTGAACTCTGTGTCGTTGGCGATGCTGACCAAAGTATCTATGCATTTCGTGGCGCAAATATTCGAAACATTGTCGAGTTTGAGCGTGACTATTCAAACGCTGAAACCGTTGTCTTGGAACAGAACTATAGATCGACTCAAAATATTCTTACCAGTGCAAATTCAGTTATTGAGAAAAATTCTGGCCGACCTGCAAAGCGCCTTTGGACTGCAGAAGGCAGTGGCGAAAAAATAGTTATTTACACAGCGAATGATGAACACCATGAAGCAGATTTCATCGTCTCTAATGTCGCTGACCTTATTGATAACCATGGGTTCGAATACAAAGATGTTGCAGTTTTCTACCGGACGAATAATCAATCGAGAAGCGTGGAAGAAGTTTTCATTCGTCGTGGCGTACCTTACAAAGTTGTTGGTGGCACAAGGTTCTATGAACGAAAAGAAATCAAGGATGCACTTGCTTACTTGCGCGCAGTATCTAATCCAGAAGATGACGTCTCAGTTCGAAGGATTCTAAACACGCCGCGCCGCGGTATCGGAGATAAAGCAGAAGAAGCCGTAGAAGGTTTTGCGAGGCGGGAAAAAATCACATTTAGTGCAGCGCTAAATAGATTAGATGAAATCCACACCTTGCCAACTAGATCAGCAACTGCACTTACCGAGTTCAACCGGTTACTTGGAAACCTTCGTACGTTAGATGAATCTGGCGTCGGACCCAATGCGATCCTGGAAGCTGCAATGGAAGCCTCTGGATATCTAAAAGAACTCACAGCGAGCAAAGATCCGCAAGATGAAGTTCGAGTCGAGAACATTGCCGAACTCGAAAATGTAACACGGGAATACGAGGAGCAGTTCGCTGAAGATAATGAATCAGATGAAGTTGCAACACTTTCTAACTTCCTAGAACGGGTTTCATTAGTAGCAGATTCTGATCAGATCCCAACAGGCGAAGAACATGGGGGAGTTGTGACTCTCATGACTTTGCATACTGCAAAAGGACTCGAGTTCCCAGTTGTGTTTTTAACTGGCATGGAAGATGGAGTTTTTCCACATCAGCGCGCACTTGGTTCCGCGACTGAACTCGAAGAAGAACGACGCCTAGCTTACGTTGGCATGACTCGAGCCATGAAGCGCTTGTACCTCTCACGGGCAGTAGCTCGATCTACGTGGGGTCAACCAAATTACAACCCAGAGTCTCGTTTCCTTTCTGAGATTCCAGCAGAGCTTGTTGATAGGCAAGGCGAAGAGCCAGGTCCATTAGGAATGTCAGGATCAAGTTTTTCTAGAGCACCAAAGCGAGATGAGCCAGTCATGGTCATTGAGGTTGGTGATCGAGTTCTGCATGACAAATTTGGAATGGGCACAGTCACGGCTGTAGTGGGTCAGAATGAAAAAGCGGAGGCCACTATCGATTTCAAGAGTGCGGGAGAAAAGCGCTTACTGCTGCGTTACGCGCCAGTTGAAAAACTCTAAGTTAATTTCCCCAAAGCCATTTTGACGGATTTATAAATTCGCCATCTTTTGTTACTTCGAAGTGCAAGTGTGGCCCTGTCGTATTTCCAGTTGTTCCTGACTTACCAATTTCTTGTCCCGCAGCAACTTCGCCTGAGCTATAGCCAATCTTTGAAAGGTGGCTATAGGTCGTTATGTAGCCACTGCCATGGTCAATCTTGATTTGATAGCCGTAAGAACCCTCCCAGCCAGCAGAAATAATCTTTCCATTTGCTGCGGCTACGACTGGAGTCCCGGTTTTTACTCTGAAGTCCAAACCAGTGTGCCAGCCGCCAGACCAAATCCAGCCACGCTGGCCGTACCGTGCGCTTAAATCATAGTTAGTTTCAATTGGCTCAGTTATTACGCCTAACTGCCTAGCTAACTC
>CANKTT010000155.1 GCA_947486505.1 Actinomycetota bacterium
CTTCGGCATCCGCTGGATCCTCGCGTAACGTCCGCAAGAACAGGGTTGACATGCGTAGCACTAGCGCTCCTATGGTCTAAATGAATTTTCCCTCAATGGTGTGCCTCAATGTTACTGAAGAACTTGCATCCAGTTGAGTTGCCTTAGATTAATCAGGTAATCAGAACCAACCCAAGGATTAATTGAAAAGTATGGTGGCGAAAGTATCGACATGCTCAAAACCAGCACTTCGATATGTATTAATTGCCACCTCGTTGTAATCGTTGACATACAGCGAGACAACTGGTGCCAAATCTGCCAAGACTAGTTTCACAACTGCGGCCATAGCGGGCACAGAGATTCCTTTACCGCGGAATTCTGGCTTAACCCAAACACCTTGAATTTGCGCCACACCGGCGCCAACAGTTCCGACTTCTGCCTTAAAAACCAACTCTGAACCCAGGTATTTGACGAACGAGCGTCGACTTGAAACTAACTCGGAAATTCGATTTCGATATGCAGTTCCACCACCGTTACCTGTTGGACTAATTCCAACTTCTTCAGTGAACATCGCTATGCAGGCAGGCACCAGTTCCTCTAAATCTGAATGATTTGAATACCTAACTTCATGGTCAATATCCTTGGGCGATTGATTGCGGATAGCCATCACTGGTTGATTGGCGCGTACTTCCCGTGCTGGACCCCAGCTATCAGAAACTCGCGACCAGAGATCCATAACTTCTTCAGCTGGTCCAACTATCGAAGAGCTTCGTCTCCCGCTTCTTGCAAGTACTGCAGCAAACTCTTGGCGCGCAATCAACGAAGTGTTTACGGGTACTAAATTTGCACCAGTCATTAAAAGTGATTTGAGTTTTCCATCGTCAAAGTATCCAAGCAAGTCTGGATAACTGGGTCGAAATCTACTCTGCTTAGCTTGCTCAAGACGTGCTGCCAGAAAACAGTGTCTGACTGGATCTTGGTCGATCAAAATTCTTACTTGATCGATGGAATGCACATCAAGTGCACGGATTTCGTGGGCCATACCAAATTAGGTAACAGAAACGATTGGTGCGCCTTCGGAATCCATGTTTGCAGCAAGTTTCATCGCTTCTTCAATTAGCGTTTCAACAATCTGAGCTTCCGGAACCGTTTTGATTACCTCGCCCTTAACAAAGATTTGACCTTTACCGTTGCCGCTTGCAACACCTAAGTCTGCTTCTCTTGCCTCACCTGGTCCATTAACAACGCAACCCATGACAGCAACGCGCAATGGCACTTCAAGTCCTTCTAGGCCTGCAGTTACCTGTTCAGCCAATGTGTAAACATCAACTTGAGCACGACCACAAGATGGGCAGCTCACAATTTCAAGACCACGCTGCTTAAGGTTTAGCGACTCTAGAATCTGATTTGCAACTTTAACTTCTTCAACGGGAGGTGCGGAAAGTGAAACTCGAATGGTGTCACCGATTCCATCACTCAACAATGAGCCAAATGCGACAGCGGACTTGATTGTTCCCTGGAACAATGGACCGGCTTCAGTAACTCCAAGATGTAATGGGTAATCAGACTGGGCAGCAAGTAAGCGATATGCCTGCACCATAACAACTGGATCATGATGCTTTACGGAAATCTTGATATCGCCAAATCCGTGTTCTTCGAAAAGCGAAGCTTCCCAAAGTGCAGACTCGACTAACGCCTCTGGTGTTGCTTTGCCATATTTTTCTAACAATCTTTTATCAAGGGATCCAGCATTGACGCCGATGCGAATTGGAATTCCAGCATCACCTGCAGCCTTAGCGATTTCTTTTACTTTGTCATCAAATTGCTTTATGTTTCCTGGGTTAACTCGCACTCCAGCGACCCCTGCATTTATTGCAGCAAAAACATACTTCGGTTGAAAGTGGATATCAGCAATAACTGGAATGCTTGATTTCTTAGCAATCTGCGGCAGCGCATCCGCGTCATCTTGGCTCGGTACTGCAACGCGAACTATCTGGCAGCCCGATGTGGTTAATTCTGCGATCTGCTGAAGTGTGCTGTTTACATCAGCGGTAAGCGTGGTGGCCATCGACTGAATACTGATTGGGGCATCGCCGCCTACCAGTATCGGATGCGTACTGTGTCGAAGTGTGATCTGACGACTCTTTCGACGTGGTGCTAAGACGGGAGGCGGGAGAGCTGGTAAGCCAAGGTTGATCGTCATAAGTTCTATTATCCGCCACTTTCAGGTGGTTTGCCCTATCAGGGTGAAACTAGTTCTATTCCTTTAAATCTTTAAAAACTAATTGGCTTAATGATGTCGGCCAGAATGACAATTGCTGACATTGCAAGCAGTACTAGAGACATGGCATAAGCCACGGGAAGCATTTTGGCGGTATCAACTGGGCCTGGAAGTGGTTTGCGGCGAATTCGAGCAACCTGCCTGCGCGCCCCCTCATAAAGAGCACCCGCGATATGACCACCATCTAATGGCAGCACTGGAACCATGTTGAAAACAAAAAGAAATAGGTTTACCGATGCCAAGAGTGTGATCAAGTCACCAACTTTGTAAATGGCAGGTACTGTTTGACTGCTTGTGATCTCGCCACTGATGCGTCCGATTCCAATAACACTTACCGGTCCTTCAGGATCACGCGGAGCTTCTGTGAACAAATCGCCCGCTAGCCCAAGCACCCGAGCTGGAAACTCAAACAAGGCAGCGATACTGCTGGCAGTTACAGAAGACATGAATCCAGGAACTTCTGAAATTGGTGACTGAACCAGATCAAAACTTGGGGAAATTCCCAGGAAGCCACGAGTAGTAAATTCGCCAGTGGCAACTCCCGCATCTGTAAACACCTCGGACTTAAGCGCTGCAACTTCTACAGACTTAGAAACAGTTTCACCCTGGGAAGTTAAATAAGTTACGTCAATAACTTTTCCAGCTTGATCTGACAGTGCGGTTCCTAGATCGCTCCAGGTTGCTATGTCAACACCATTCACGACAAGTAACTGGTCCCCCGCTGTCAAACCAATTTCTGCAGCCGGTGTACTTACCCCTCCATCACAAGTTCCACTGGTAGAAGCGATGCCACTTGGATTTGAACTCGTGGGAACGCAAG
>CANKTT010000156.1 GCA_947486505.1 Actinomycetota bacterium
ATGGCCCAAGAGTTGTACAAGGGAATCAAGGACATCCCGGGCGTTAAAGTTGATGCTCCTCAGGCAAACGCGCTATTTCCGATCTTGCCGGCCGCAAGCATTGAGCCATTACAGAGCGTTGCGAAGTTCTATGTTTGGGATCACATGATGAACCAAGTTCGTTGGATGTGCTCATGGGATACCACACAAGGTGATGTTGATAACTTTGTTGCAGCTGTTAAGAGTCAGCTAACTAGCTAACGATTTGCGCAAGCTTTAACAAACGCTCGAAACAAATTCTCGGAAACTTGTTCGTCGTTGCTGAATTCTGGATGCCATTGAACACCAAGTACAAATTCAGCTGATGGATCCTCGCACACTTCAATGGTGCCATCTTCGGCATAACCAGTAACAGTTAGATCGCCAGGGGAGTCGACCGCTTGGTGGTGACTTGAATTGACGGTTACATCCGTGGCACCAACTAGTTCAGCAATTAAGCTACCGGGTGTGAAAGTTGCGCCGTGATCATTAAAGGTTCCGGGTGCATCGCGATGCAAGGTGTTTCCAACTACGTCCGGTAAGTGTTGGTGAAGTGAGCCACCATGAGCAACAGCCATGATTTGCAAGCCTCGACAAATTCCAAAGACTGGCAGGTTTGCATCACGCGCAGCTCGATACAAGCCAAGTTCACTGGCATCGCGTTCAACTCGAGGCTTGTCGGTGCCTTCTTGATGTACTTCGCCGTAACGAGCTGGTTCGATATCAGCTCCGCCTGCCATGACTAAACCATCTAAGCGAGAAATCGCCTCGTGATTGTCGGCGTCGGGCGGAAGAATCACAACTGTTGCGCCAGCGGCTTGCAATTTGTTTACGTAATTCCAAGGAATAAGAGCGGCTGGTTGATCCCAAGCACCCCACTTTGCTGGCTCAAGATATGAGGTGAGTCCAATAACTGGCTGATTCATGATTTGAGTTTAGGCCTAACTTTGTCGCGCAACTAGTCCAAGGACATTGCAAATGATTCGAGCGTTGTTAAGGGCTCCGATGTCATCAACATCGCTATCTGGCATGAATTCAACCAAGTTAAATCCGGATAACTTTGCTTTTCCAGCAATGCCATGAAGCAGTTCAACGACGTTCCAGTAAGTCAGACCACCAGGGGAGCGACCAATCACGCCAGGGACGATAGATGGATCTAAGGCATCGCAATCTAAGTCCACAATCACGTTTACGCCCGCCGGAATCAAGTCAATTACTTGCTGAATGCCACCAGAGGCAATTTCGCGAGCCGATACGAATTTAACGCCATGTGATTTTGCATCTTCGAAATCTTGTGGTCGGGCGGATCCAATTCCGCGCTGTCCGACTTGAACTAGTCCCTTAATGTGTTCCATTTCAAAAGCGCGACGCATGGTGGATGAAAGTCCAAGCTTTTCGCCGTTAACTTCATCGCGGTAATCGATGTGTGCATCTATCTGCACAACAAAGTAATCACCATGGTCTGCAAAACCTTCAATCATCGGAATCGGAATTGAATCATCGCCACCAATGACAACAGGTACGCCACCCTTGGCAACGATTTGCGAAACGGTAGAGCGAATTCTTTCCCGATTTCCAGAAGCATCTGATTCGTCAAAATCCAAATCGCCAAGGTCAATTGCATTCACGCCGTCAGGAAAGATTGGTCCACCTAAATCAAAATCCATGTGGTGAATGTTTGCCTGGTAGCTGCTGATTGCGCCACGAATAGCCGCTGGCGCATCCTTACAGTAAGCGCCAACTGAAGGGTAAGGAGTCGCGCAAGGGGCGCCAAAAACCACGGATCCCTCGGAAACATCGCTAAGTGTTCCAGCTGGAATACCAATGAAGGTAGTGGTTGTCTGGGAACCCATCATGGTTCCAATGCTCTTGCGGGCCATGGTTGCTCCTTGCATCAGTTGGTCTTGTCAGTTTATTGGGCAGGAGTAGGTGACGTATCGGACTTCATACGAGAGAATTTGGGTTATGACTGATCTTGGATATGCAGTAGTAACTGGAGCTAGCAGCGGAATTGGCGCAGCAAGTGCCCGTGCTTTGGCAAAAGAAGGTTTTCAAGTAATCGCCGCGGCTAGGCGAGTGGACCTGCTGGCGAATTTAGCAAAAGAGAATCCACTAATCACCGCCTGGGAATTGGATGTAACCGATCAGGCCAGCGTTGATGACTTGGCAGCGCAGCTTGCGGACAAAACCGTAAGGGTGTTAGTTGCAAATGCTGGGGGAGCTTTCGATGGCACCACGGTTGCAGATGCCGATGTTGAGAGCTGGATAAAGGCTTATGACGTGAATGTCATTGGCGCATTGCGTTCCGTTAAGGCGATGATTCCGGCATTGATTAAGTCGGGCGAAGGAACCATCGTTTTGATGGGATCTACCGCTGGGCGAATTGTTTATGAAAATGGTGGCAGTTACACAGCAGCCAAGCACGCCGTTGCTGCGCTAGCTGAAACTCTAAGACTTGAACTTGCAGGAGAACCTGTTCGAGTTATTGAACTCGCGCCAGGAATGGTTAAGACTGATGAGTTTGCCGTTAAGAGATTTGGTGGCGACAAAGAGCGGGCAGCAAAAATCTATGAAGGTGTTGCCGAGCCACTAACTGCAGACGATGTGGCCGAAGCCGTGCGTTGGAGTGTGATGTTGCCGCATCACTTCAACATTGACTTGATGGTTATTCGTCCCTTGGCACAGGCAGCTCAGCATAAGGTTGTGCGGAAGGGTTAGTTGGAGGTGTTCCTTCGCTTCGCTCGTGTCAGTACCGACACCTATTCGTAAACGTGCAGTAGATCCCGCCCCGGTGCCGGGATCCGTCGCAGCAGAATTCACTATTCCGAAATCCATTGCTGTGGATTTCGGCCCCTCCGATTCCCGTTGCACATCCACCAAACAAAAAAAATCCGGCGCACAGGCCGGATTATTTTTGTGGTGGAGGTGCCGGGAATCGAACCCGGGTCCTTAGGTGAAGATTTGGTTATTCTCCGAGCGCAGTTTGCATTAGCTTTTCTCTGCCCCGACGTTCACGCAAACAAGATGTCGACAGGCACAGTCACTGTTAGATTTTCCGTC
>CANKTT010000157.1 GCA_947486505.1 Actinomycetota bacterium
ATTGGGATGGTCATCACCGCTGGAGATTCATGCGGATGTACGTCATCTTGCCAACGCGCCTCACCAAAGAATGTCATGGCCATCATTCGAGTCATGTAGAAGGCCGTGACACCTGCACCTAATAGAGTCGCTAGTCCAATCACCAAACTTTGACTAAAGGCAACGTAAATGATTTCGTCTTTCGACCAGAATCCGGCAAATGGCGGTACTCCGATGATTGCCAAAAAGCCAAGTCCAAAAGTTGCGTAAGTGATTTTCATCATGGTGCGAAGGGCGCCGTAGTGTCGCATGTTCACATCGTCATGCATGCCGTGCATTACCGAGCCAGCCCCAAGGAATAGTCCAGCTTTAAACATGCCATGAGTAAGTAAATGGAAGATTGCAAAAACATAACCAACAGGTCCAAGTCCAGCAGCGAGAACCATGTAACCGATTTGGCTCATTGTCGAACCCGCTAGACCCTTCTTGATGTCATCTTTTGCAGTTCCAATAAATGCACCAAGTAGCAGTGTGATTGCTCCAACAATTACCACGGCCGTGCGCGCGGCTTCAGAAAGGTCGAAGATTGCGTGCGCTCGGACAATTAAGTAGACACCAGCGGTAACCATTGTCGCGGCGTGAATCAATGCTGATACTGGAGTTGGACCTTCCATTGCATCAAGCAACCACGATTGCAGCGGGAACTGGGCACTCTTTCCACAAGCAGCAAGGAGTAGCGCTAAGCCAATCCAAGTAATCGTTGATGAGTTGCCTGCTTCGGCAGCTGCATTAACACCGTCGAAGGTAACAGTTCCGAAGGTTACAAACATAAGAATGATTGCAAGCGACAGACCTACGTCACCAACACGGTTAACGACAAAAGCTTTCTTACCAGCGGTAGCTGCGCTCGGTTTTTGCTGGTAAAAACTAATCAACAGATATGACGCAAGACCTACGCCTTCCCAGCCGACATAAAGAAGTAAATAGTTGTCTGCAAGAACCAAAAGCAACATAGCGGCCACGAATAGATTCAAATAGGCAAAGAAACGGCGACGATTTGGGTCATGTTCCATGTAGCCAATTGAATAAATGTGAATCAAAGTTCCAACGCCAGTGATCAACAGCACGAAAACAATTGACAACTGATCTAGGTGTAAACCAAACGGAACTTGGAACGCTCCGACGGAAATCCAGTCAAATAGGTGTTGGCCAACCTCACGCTCTTCTTCGGATTTTCCAGCCATCTGAATGAATAGGAATGTGCCAAGCAGGAACGAGCTTGCTGACATTGCAACAGCCAGGAAATGTCCCCAAGCATTGGTGCGACGGCCCCCGAGCAAGAGCACTGTGGCGCCAAGTAACGGCAAACCAATAAGAGCGGCAATCATGTTCAGTTCCTTTTAGTACTTCATCAGACTTGCTTCATCGATCGAGGCCGATCGACGAGTTCGGAAAATTGTGACAATAATTGCAAGTCCAACTACTACTTCTGCAGCAGCCACGACCATTACAAAGAAAGCAACCACAAGACCATCGAGAGTTCCGGTGTTACGGGCTGCAGCAACAAATGCAAGATTTGCTGCGTTAAGCATTAACTCAACGCTCATAAAAACAATAATTGCGTTTCGGCGAACCAATACTCCGTAAACGCCAATCGTGAAGAGGATGGCAGCCAGAATCAGATAATTGTTTGGATTCACTTGCCGGCCTCCTCAATTGAATTGGACTTGGAAACTTGGCCTTCGCCACGGAAAGCATTTGGAAGTGAGTCGATAGAAGTTGTTCCATCCGGCAACAATGCTGGGGTATCCACTGAGTTGTTTCTGGCTAGAACACCTGGAGCCGGAAGTGGCGTTACGTGGTTGCTCAGGGTGCGCTCGCGCTGCATTTGATCCTGAGTTTTCTTCGGCGTCCAACGTTCATTGTGAGCCAAGACCATGGCGCCAAGTGCTGCCGTAATCAACAATGCCGACAATGCTTCAAATGCGAAAAGGTAGGTGCCAAAAACCAATGATGCAATCGCTTGCAAGTGGCCACCATAACCAGCATTAGCAAAAGCTAAGCCAGCTGATGGGGAGGCCAAAGTGCTGGAGATAGATGCAACAATCACGCCACCGAAAGCTAGTGAGAAAAGCCCCGCAAGTAGTCGTTGACCTTTGATGGTTTCTAAAAGTGAATCTGAGGAATCCACACCAACAATCATCAATACGAAAAGGAACAGCATCATCACCGCGCCCGTGTAAACAACAATTTGCGTAGTTCCAAGAAATGGCGCTTCAAGTGCAAAATAAAGTACTGCGATGTTGATCATTGCGAAGGCAACCCACAATGCACTGTGCACCGCTTTTTTTGAAATAACCATGCCGACAGCTCCAGCTACGGCGAACGTACCCGAGACCCAAAAAACTACGCTCTCACCGTTCACTATTCGTCACCTACTTTGACAGTGGTTGGTGATGGGCTGCTGCCAACTTTGCCTTCGTAGTAATCGATTGCAGTTGTGCCTGGAGCCATGTCATGTGGTGGTAGTTCCATGCCAGCTAACAGTGGAGCAAGAAGATCTTCCTTTGTGAAGATCAATTTCTCGCGGCTGTCATCGGCAAGTTCATATTCATTAGTCATGGTTAGTGCTCGGGTTGGGCAGGCCTCAATACAAAGTCCGCAAAGAATGCAGCGTAGGTAATTGATTTGATAGGTGCGACCGTATCGCTCCCCTGGTGAGAATCGTTCTTCTTCAGTGTTATCGGCACCTTCAACGTAAATTGCATCTGCTGGGCAAGCCCAAGCACATAGCTCGCAACCAATGCATTTCTCTAAACCATCAGGATGGCGATTGAGTTGGTGCCGTCCATGAAAGCGAGGCTTTGGTGGATACTTATCGCGCTCTTCCGGATACTGCTCTGTAGTTACCTTCTTGAACATCGACAAGAAAGTCACACCGAAGCCACGGATAACTTGTGGAACTTTAGACATTGTTGCCCTCCGTAGTTTCCGATGTGGATTGCGGTGCAGCGGCACCACTCGAGATCGTTACTTTTGTTCGACGCGATTGTTGGGCAACTTGCCCCGGCATTGGTGGAACTGGGAATCC
>CANKTT010000158.1 GCA_947486505.1 Actinomycetota bacterium
TGCGCCTGATAAGAGTCGAAACAGTTTTGTCAGCAAAGCAGCGGCCACCGTCTGGACTGTAAATGACGTGGTCTTCAAAATTCATCCCTGGCCAACGACTGTGAGCTTCAGCCGCATCCATCCGCTCGTAACTACGACCAAAGCGATCTAGGCTGACTGCGATCTCATCGATAGCTTCTTGGTAACCATGATCAAGTTGACCGTTTTGTTCAAGTAAATGCTCGCCAGAATCCGCTTCGAGTTCACGCCAATCTGGTAGCGCTCGTGCTGCCAGATCGGTATAAAGGGGAGCTCGATAGGAAAGTCGAAAAATACGCGTCCCACCGTGTGAGCTGCCTCTATCGTGGGCAACACCAAACTTTTCAATTAAGGCAACGTCTTTACCTTGTAGGGCCAGTTGCCAAGCGGTGGCACTACCCATAGCGCCAGCACCGATCACAACATGATCAATGTGTTCCAAGGCAGTTAACCCTTCTGGCTGGGCGATTAAGACCACACTAGTTGCAAGTATTCTTGTAGTCATGAGGGTTGGCATATTGGGTGGGACTTTTGACCCAATACATATCGGACATCTAATTGCTGCCAGCTCCGTTTATGAAGCCCTCAACTTGGACTCCGTTGTTTTCATGCCAGCTGGGGATCCATGGCAAAAACGAGATCGCGAACTTAGTAGCGGTGAACAGCGCCTTGAAATGGTTAAGTTGGCAACTAGCGATGACGACCGGTTTAGCGCAAGCGGTATTGAGATTGCTAGAAGTGGTCCAACTTACGCAATTGACACCGTTCGTGAATGGAAAAGCTTGCATCCAACTGATGAAATTTTCTGGATTGTTGGCTCGGATGCCCTAAGTGGAATTCCAAGCTGGCACGAGTGGGACGCCTTTGTACGTGAAGTAACGGTTGTTGCCGTTAATCGCATCGGGCAAAGTGCTTCGGTTCCATTTGATTTTGTTTCAGTTGAGATGCCTGAAGTTCGAATTTCGGCAACTCAATTGCGAGAAAGATTCACCAACAAACAGGACACCCAATACTTAGTGCCGCAAAAAGTGAGTAACTATATTTTAGATCAAGGTCTGTATCAAGCGTGAATCGTATTCCATCATTTCTTAAGTGGTTGATTAGTTCGATCTTGGCAATTGCTGTTCTCACTGGAGTATTTGTGCTTCGGGGAGACGGTCAGGCTGCTCCGTTACCAGTTGAGCTAACGGCTACTCCAAGTCCAACTGCAATTCCAACTTCAGAACCCGCAACGGACATAAACAATTTAATGATTGCACTGATTGATTCGAACCAAAATATTGTTTCAGTCACTGTACTTAGACAATCAAGTGATGGAACCAAATTTGCCATAGTGAATGTCGATCCAGCTACTTTGATTGTCCCGCCAGGTCAAGGATTCGTGCCCATCAGTGATGCTGGCTTGCAGGGCTCGTTCGATGGCGTTGATCAAGCGATTTCAGGCGCACTTGGCATCCCGATTGACGGATCAATCTATATGCGGCGTTTGGCGCTAGCAGGCCTTGTTGATGGCGTGGGTGGCGTAACCATTAACTCCGAGAATCTTTATCGTGTTAGCGAAGTTGGGGAACCTGCCCAGTATGTGCGTTATGGAAGTGCGCGACTACCAGGTGGGCCTGCCGCGGGCTACGCAATGGTCAAATCCCAATTTGAAACCACGGACCAATTTATGAAACGAACTAATCAAGTTTTACGCGCAGTATTTGAAAATCAAGAAGGCGACCAAGCCCGCGTACACGAAGTGCTTTCCGCGTTGGGCTCACTCGCACAATCAAATGTTTCAACGGAGAGTATCGCGCGATTGATCGTTGAGCTTCGCGCTGCAAACCTGTGGTCGAGTGCCAGCATTTCCCGCGTGCCCAGTAATTAAGTAGTCTTAGAGTCTTAATTAGAAAGTGTGGAGTTTGTGGCTGCCTCTGAATATGCCTTAAAGATTGCAAAGATTGCGGCGCAAGCGGCCTACGACAAAAAAGCAGAAAACATTGTGCTGCTTGATGTCAGTGAACACTTGGTCATCACCGACATCTTTTTGATCGCATCTGCAGATAACGAGCGTCAAGTAGGTGCCATCATCGATGCCATTGAGGCTGCACTTGATGAAATTGACGTGGATCCGATTCGCCGCGAAGGTAATCGTGAGGGTCGATGGGTACTGCTGGATTACTTCGACATTGTGGTGCACGTCCAGCAAGATGAAGAACGAAGTCTTTACGACCTTGAGCGCCTTTGGAGCGATTGCCCTCACATTCCAGTGGAACTGGTATGAGTTCTCGTCGCCTAGTTCTGTGGCGCCATGGGCAGACTGTTTGGAATGCTGAGAGCCGTCATCAAGGACAAATTGATATTCCCCTGAATGAAGTTGGCATAGAGCAAGCACGTCATGCGGCGCAAACCTTGCTGGCAATGAAACCAACTCACGTTATCGCTAGTGATCTGTCGAGAGCACTTGAAACTGGGCGCACATTGTCTGATCTTGCCGGAATTGACCTCACGGTTGACGAACGATTACGGGAAACCTTTGCAGGCGAATGGCAAGGAATGACTCGTGACGAGATCATGGCGAAGTACCCGGATGATTATGCGGCCTGGGGTGGTGATTCGGAAATTCGTCCCGGTGGTGGTGAAACTCGATGGGAAGTTTCTGAACGAGTAGTTGCAGCAATCGAAAGTGCACTTTTAGAAATTCCTGCAGGTGGAACTTTAGTTGTTGCATCACATGGTGGGGCTTTGCGTTCGGCACTTGGTCGGCTTTTGGGATTAGCACCTGAACAATGGACCATCCTTGGTGTACTTGCAAACGCTCAGTGGTCAGTGCTTTCTGAGCTTGATGAAAATCTGCCTAAGTTGCCGAACTTAAAGTGGCGTTTGCAGGAATACAACGCAGGATCGTTACCAGAGCCGGCAATTGGTGATGATAAGTAACGTCCACTAACATTGACAAGGTTCGGGGCTGTGGCGCAGCTGGTAGCGCACTTGCATGGCATGCAAGGGGTCAGGGGTTCGAATCCCCTCAGCTCCACCAACAAAACAAAAGACA
>CANKTT010000159.1 GCA_947486505.1 Actinomycetota bacterium
GTTCTAGCCCGCTTCTTCCTTCCTTACAAGCCAGTGGCACGTCGGTAAAGGGGTACAGAGATGAGTATTTGGGCAATTTTCAACATCGTCTTAGTTGTTGTAATCATTCCGGTTTTGGTTTGGTTGCTTAACGTAGTGCTAAGTGCATTAGAACGTATCCGCGGAGCTGCAGATGATGCACTTGCAGGTGGCGTTGCACTAATTGGTGAACTTGGAACCACACCAAGCCTTCTAGAAACAACGGATACAACAATCAAGGACGTTGCAAACGGCGCAGTTCGCTACGCCGGATCCGTCGCGAAGTTACTGGGATAGGGGAATCTAAATGGAAACCGTATTTGTAGTATCGCTGATCATTTTCACAGTGATCATTGCGGCAGCTGCACTTGGATTAATCCGAGTAATTCTTCACCTTCGTTCAGTAGTCAAGACTCTTGATGCTCTCGATGGTGGCGTGGCAGTAATCGTGGCACAGACATCAACTGTTACAAGCACAGTTGACTCAGTTAACGCCAACTTGGCTCCAGTGCGTAACTTCGCAGAATCGATTTAGGGGTAGTCATGACAGATTTCTTCGGTGGTCACACAGGTTGGCTACTTGGTTATGTCATCGGTCTAGTCGTAGTACTAGTCGTTGTCGCACTTGTTGTACCGATTCTGCTTTTGGCTGGTCGCATTGGCGGTCAAGCAAAGCGCATTAACACCGGTCTACAGGCTGCAGAGAAGAACACTGCAGGCTTAAGAAAACTCCGCACCACAATCGAGTCAGCAACCAACATTGTTGCTGGTCTTCATCGTGGCCGCACGAAGCTAGGAGGCTGAAAATGGATAGCACAGTAGAAACATTGTGGACTGTTGCAAACATCCTTGGAATTGTGGTCGTAGTAGCAGTAGCACTACTTCTAACAATCTTGGTTTTGCTAGTTCGCACAATCGATAAGCGCGTTGCAGCCATCAAAGCAACTTTGGCAGCAGCCAAGGACAACACCGCGCATACCAAGTTGATTGGTGAAACTGCCGCTGGTGTAGATGCCGTATTAAATGAAGGTCTAGAACATCACTTGTTCCTGGGCCGGGTACTAGAAAAGGTACGTTCATGAGCACACTAGCTTTATGGTCCGTTATTGATGTAACAGCTTTGATCGCAGGCCTTGCGGTTTACTTGTTCATCGTTGGTCGTCAGCTAACTAAAGTTGCCGGCACACTTGAAGAAGCAGCCGATCTAGTTTGGGAAATCAAGAAGGACGCTGAAGTAATTCACGGTGGCCTAACCCAGATCAACCAGACTGGTGGAATTGTTGCAGGCGCTTTGCCGCTGCTTTACACAATGGCTGAAGGAATCGTAACTGGCGCAACTTATGTTGCCGAAGAGCCTGTCGAATCAGTTAACAAGCCAGCAATGGGTGTTCGTCGTTCCCGTCAAATGCACGGTGTTGGCGTAGACATCTAAATCCAAATCTAAAACAAAAGAGCCGCAGGTAACTGCGGCTCTTTTGTTTTGCTAAGTGTTTAGGGTTAATGCGAAGTATTGGGATCCCGATCAGTTGTTAGTGGATCAGTAACTGGGGTTGAGTATTCGCCGATCCATTCGTCTTTCCAGGTCTTTTCAAACTTCTCTTCATTACAGCTTGGGTCATAGATTGCCATAAGTTCTTCACAAATCTGCACCCGATGTGAAGGAAGGCCACCTGGAATTTCAAAATACGCCACGTGCAAGTTGTATTTCGAACCTGCTCGTTCAATCCAGTTAGGGGAGCGACGATGCTTGAACGGGAATCCAACGGTTGATAAGTCATCCGCGTGACCAACAAAGATGACCGAGTAATCTTGCGGTTTACCTTCAATGTCGTTGCGAGAAAGAATTACATAAACCGCAGGAACTGGCGGCGGAGTCCAGCCCGAAAGAACACGTGGTCCTTCAAATGGGTATCCGGCTAAACTGCCTAATCTAATCATTCTGGAATTAGATCCAAGTCTGCAAAGTCTTCATCTTCACTCATAGTGTCAGCATCGGTAATTTCCCATTGCGGTAGCGAAGTCTTGGCCACAGCAGCTTCAAAAAGCTTTTGACCTTCAAGGACTGCATCGGCTGAGTTATCCGCTTCAACCATGATTTGCGCGCCGTAAGAAGTTGTTCCCATGCCAGAGGCAATGCCATTTAGCGGAGCAACTGCATCTGCAAGTTCTACGATCTCTTCCAGGGTCATCTCGCGATCACCATGTGCAACTAATGAAACACTAAACTTCATTTCCGTTATCCCATCCTTGATAGTTCTCTAGCAAATTCTTCAATACTTTTGAAATTGTGTCCCGAGAAAATCCGGTCGATGTATGGATCTGCGATGATCATTCCAATCGTATTTGGCCGATAATCCTCGTTGTCACCCTTATGAGGGTTCACCCAAATGACCTTGTGTGCAAGTCGAGACAGAGTCTGCATAGCTTTATCTAAGGCCTGTGGTTCACCTTGATCTAGGCCATCCGAGCAGATCACAACAATTGCGCCGCGTCCCAGTCGAGATCGACGAGATTCCTTAACAAAGGCTGCGATGGCATCACCAATCCGAGTTCCGCCATCCCAGTCCAAGACAGACTCGCCAGCAAGGCGCATAGCCTCATCGGGAGTGCGCTTGTCGATGGACTTGGTGATTCGGGTCAATCGAGTACCGAAGCAAAATACTTCAACTTTGGTATTTGCCCGGCGGGCTGAGTAAGCGAGTTGCAATAAATTGCGCGAGTAATCAGCCATAGATCCAGAAACATCAAGGATAAAGACAATAGAACGCAGCTTTTCTTTGCGCTTGATGTACATCAAATCTTTCGGCTCCCCAAGGGATCGCATTGTTTCGCGAGCCATCCGGCGCATGTCTAGAACCTTGCCCTTTGGTGTTGATTGGGTTCGATAGGTACGACGCTTTGGGGGAGAAACTTTAAGCATTGAAATCAATTTACGGAATCGATTAATTTCTTCATCTGAACAATCCGCGAAGGCTTTGTGACGAGAGATGTCAGCAGCTGATGCCATGTAACCCAATCGGGTTTCATCCTCA
>CANKTT010000160.1 GCA_947486505.1 Actinomycetota bacterium
TTGGTGGCAGCTGACTTGCAACGCCCAAACGCTGTTGATCAGTTAAAGATCGTTGGCGAACAATCAAACACAGTTGTTTTCGCTCCCGAACCAGGTAATGGCGTTGGCGATCCGGTTCAGGTAACTCGTGATGCCATGAAGTTTGCAAAAGACAAACTTCACGATGTCGTAATTGTTGACACGGCCGGACGCCTTTCGATTGACAGTGAGTTAATGGACCAGCTGGCAAGAGTTAAAGCTGAAGCTAAGCCTGATGAAACATTGCTGGTAATTGACGCAATGACTGGTCAAGATGCCGTCAACACTGCTGAAACTTTTGCTAGAGACATTGGCATTGATGCGGTGGTCCTAACCAAGCTTGATGGTGATGCTCGCGGTGGCGCGGCACTTTCGGTTGCGACCATTACTGGTAAGCCGATTATGTTCGCATCAACAGGCGAAAAGTTAACTGACTTTGAAGTGTTCCACCCAGATCGCATGGCTTCCAGAATTCTTGACATGGGTGATTTGCTAACTCTGATTGAGCAGGCCGAGCAGACTCTTGATAAAGATCAAACTGAAAAGTTTGCCAAGAAAGTAAAAGACGGCGAAGACTTCACGTTGACAGACTTCATGCTGCAGATGCAGCAGATCCGAAAAATGGGATCAATGACAAAAATGCTTGGCATGTTGCCTGGCATGGCTGAGATGAAAAAGCAGATTGAAAATGTTGATGAGCGCGAAGTTGACCGCGTGGAAGCAATCATTTCTTCGATGACTCCAGCAGAACGTGAAGATCCAAAATTGCTAAACGGTTCGCGTCGTGCCCGCATCGCTAAGGGTTCGGGTATGCAAGTTAGTGACGTCAATACTTTGATGGACCGCTTTGTTGTTGCCCAAAAAATGATGAAGCAAATGGCAAAGGGTGGCTCAGTTCCGGGAATGCCGCCAATGCCAGGAATGCCCGGCATGCGTCCGCAACAAAAGAAAGTTCAAAAACCAGGCAAGGGTGCAAAGAAATCTGGTAACCCAGCTAAGCGTGCAGCTCAAGATTCAGGAATTGAATACGAAGAGCCAAGTGCAACGCTTACTGAGATACCGAGTGCTTTCAGAGATTTTCTAAAATAGAAATCTCAGGCAATAGAAACTGCAAGACTTTCTGAAATAACTTTTGGGTCTTCGACTTGAATCACGATGGTGTCGAATTCATTGCCAAGTAAGTTAAAACGAATTGTATGATCGGCAAGTTTCGCGCGAACATTCCAAAAATGCTTCACACCATGTCGCTGACGATAAGTTCCAGCAATCACGCCAAACCCATAAGTTTGCGAAAATGTGTAAGTTCCTGGAGCTCGGAAACCTTTACATTCCTTTAGGATTTCTGCTCCGGTATCAATCGAGACAATGTACTCAAGGGGAATAGTTATGTCCTTGCGGGAGGCATTTAGAAACTTGTCCCAGGTGGAAAACTCAATAACGATCGAGGTTTCAGTAATGGATACCTTGGGGAACATATTTCCACTCTATGGCAGCAAACCAACTCCAAATACTGAGTAATTCCCTCAATTTCCGGATTTTTGTCTTGTCTGGCATGATTTACCAAGTAATCCCGACTTGGAAGCCGGCCCTCTACCCGCAACCTTGTTGGATTCATAGACATTAACTAGTTGCGCCCCCGCTGCAACAACGGTTTTATGTCACACCAATTATCAGGAGAAATAAAACTCGTGGCCGTAAAGATCAAACTTAAGCGCATGGGAAGCATCCGCAACCCGCAATATCGCGTAGTAATTGCCGACGCCCGTACCGCTCGTGATGGCCGTGCCATCGAAGAAATCGGTTTGTACCATCCAAAAGAAGAGCCAAGTCTGATCCAGATCAATTCCGATCGCGCTCAGTACTGGCTAGGAGTTGGCGCACAGCCAACCGAACCAGTTCTTGTTCTACTTAAGATCACTGGTGACTGGCAGAAGTTCAAGGGCCTTCCAGGCGCTGAAGGAACTTTGCGCGTCAAGGAAGCAAAGGTCGACAAAAACACCAAGTTTGCCGAAACTGTTGCAGCTGTTGCTAACGAACCACGCACACCAACAATTCGCCCAAAGGTAGCCGCCGCCGTCATCGCTAGCGATGACGTTGCGCCGGAAGTAAGCACTGAAGTTGTTGAAGAAGTAAATGCTGACGTATCTGCAGTTGAAGTTGCCGAAGCAATGGAAGTTACACCAGAAGCAAACACTGAAGCAGTAGAAGCGGTCGCAGAAGCCGACGCAGTTATCGCTAGCGATGACGTTGTGTTGGAAGAAAACGCTGCAGCTGAAGAAGCTCCAGCCGAAGAGGCTTAAGCAATGCTTGACGAGACTTTAGAACACCTCGTAAAAGGAATTGTTGATCACCCAGACGATGTGGTCGTTCGCGAGAACAACCGTCGGGGCGCAACACTTGAGGTCAAGCTCAATCCTGAAGACATGGGACGGGTTATCGGCAAAGCCGGTCGCACCGCAACTGCACTTCGCACTGTCGTAAACGCATTGTCCGATAAAGGCAATGTGCGTATCGACATTCTTGACGTCGACGGAAGGTAATCAATGCAGCTCGTAATCGGGCGCATTGGCCGAGCACATGGCGTGCGCGGCGACCTTTTCGTTGAACCAATGACAGATGAACCAGATCATCGCTATGCAGATGGAACGGTTTTGATGACTTCTGATAGCACAACGCTCACTGTTGCCAACTCCAAATGGCACAGTGGGCGTTTTGTTGTTCACTTCGCAGGCATTGAAGATCGCACTGCTGCTGAATCTTTACGCGGTCAAACCTTAACGATCGAAGTAGACCCAACGGAGTTACCCGAAGACCCTGAAGAGTTTTACGATCACCAACTCGTTGGGTTAAACGTCAAGCTCGAGGACGGAACTTTAGTTGGAGTGATTGGTGAAGTCATTCACTTGCCAAGCCAAGATCTACTTTCGGTAACTCGTGAGGGTGACACTGAAGTGCTAATTCCATTTGTCATGGAATTTGTTCCTGAGATTGATTTAGACACGAAA
>CANKTT010000161.1 GCA_947486505.1 Actinomycetota bacterium
AGATTCTCTGATTGTTTTTACTGGTCTGTCAGGGTCTGGAAAATCGTCGCTAGCTTTTGACACCATCTTCGCTGAAGGTCAGCGTAGGTATGTGGAGTCACTTTCCGCATATGCTCGCCAGTTCCTTGGGCAAATGGACAAACCCGATGTGGATTTTATCGAAGGTCTATCGCCGGCCGTTTCCATCGATCAAAAATCCACTAATCGTAATCCGCGCTCAACCGTAGGAACGATTACTGAGGTCTACGATTATCTTCGCCTGCTATTTGCTCGCGCGGGTAGACCACACTGTCCAGATTGTGGCCGTCCGATTGCGCGTCAATCGCCGCAACAAATTGTGGACCGAATTCTTGAGATCGAGGAGGGTACTAGATTTCAACTTTTAGCTCCTGTAATTCGGGAACGAAAGGGTGAATATGCTGAGCTCTTCCGAAGTCTTCAGTCACAAGGTTTTGCACGAGCTCGAATCGACGGGGTGGTCTATCCACTCGAAGAACCACCGAAGTTAAAAAAACAAGAGAAGCACACCATCGAGGTCGTTGTAGATCGATTGGCAGTTAAGCCAGATGCGGTACGCCGACTTACCGACAGTGTTGAAACTGCGTTGCGGCTCTCCAGCGGGCTAGTAACGCTTGAGTTTGTAGATCTGCCAGAAGGTGACCCAGAGCGCGAACGCATGTTCAGCGAACACTTAGTCTGTCTATTCGACGGTAATCAGTTCGAGGAATTAGAACCAAGGTCTTTTTCTTTTAACTCACCATTTGGTGCCTGCCCAGAGTGCACGGGTCTTGGAAACAAGATGGAAGTAGATCCAGAACTAGTAATTCCAAATCCAGACTTGACACTCGAAGAAGGAGCAATCGATCCTTGGGCGTCAGGACATATCTTTGATTATTTCTTTAGGTTAACCAAGGCGCTTTCAAATGAACTTGATTTCGCGCTAGACGTTCCTTGGAAGAAGCTTCCAGCGAAAGCACGCACTGCATTACTGCACGGCAATGATCACGAGGTTCAGGTCAAGTACAAAAACAGATACGGCCGTCAACGCACGTATTCAACTGGTTTTGAAGGCGTAATTCAATACATCGAGCGCAAGCATCAGGAATCTGAAAGCGATTCCAGTAGAGAAAAGCTTGAAGGCTACATGCGGGAAGTTCCGTGCCCGGCATGTGCTGGGGCCAGGCTGAAGCCACTGTCACTTGCTGTGACGCTCAATGAAAAGAGCATTGCGGAGATTGCCCAATTGCCAATCGGCGAGTGTGCTGAATTCTTAAAGAAGCTAGAACTTTCGCCCAGGGAGCGCGCAATTGCAGATCGGGTGCTCAAGGAAGTTAATGAGCGACTCGCGTTTTTAATTGATGTTGGACTTGACTACTTATCATTGGAAAGATCTGCGGGATCCCTGGCTGGCGGAGAAGCTCAGCGAATTCGCTTAGCGACTCAGATCGGTAGCGGGCTCACGGGTGTGCTTTACGTCCTAGATGAGCCAAGCATTGGACTTCATCAACGCGATAACCATCGCTTAATCGAAACTTTGATTCGACTTCGCGACCTAGGAAACACACTCATTGTTGTTGAACATGATGAAGACACAATTCGAACTGCTGACTGGATCGTTGATATTGGTCCGGGTGCTGGAGAGCATGGCGGGCATGTAGTTTCCAGCGGATCGTACGAGCAGTTAATTAACACCAAAGATTCAATCACTGGCCAGTACCTGTCTGGCAAGCGCGCAATTGAAGTTCCAGCGATTAGGCGGCCATTTGATGCAGGTCGCTTACTGACTATTCATGGTGCGAAGGAACATAACCTTGCGGACGTTAAAGTCGATATCCCACTTGGAGTATTTGCGGCTGTGACCGGAGTTTCCGGCTCAGGTAAATCCACTTTGATCAATGACATCTTGTATAACGTGTTAGCCCGAGATCTAAATGGCGCCCGCACAGTTCCTGGTCGTCACAAGAAGATTGATGGCATAGACCAGTTGGACAAAGTGGTGCATGTCGACCAAAGCCCGATTGGCAGAACACCTAGATCAAACCCGGCAACTTATACCGGGTTATTTGACCATGTCAGGAAACTATTCGCAGAAACACCAGAAGCTAAAATGCGTGGATATCAGCAAGGCCGCTTCTCGTTTAACGTAAAGGGCGGTCGATGCGAGTCTTGCTCTGGTGATGGCACGTTAAAAATTGAAATGAACTTCCTGCCAGATGTCTACGTACCTTGCGAAGTTTGCCACGGCGCTAGATATAACCGAGAGACTCTGGAAGTTCACTACAAGAACAAATCCATAAGTGATGTCCTAAACATGCCAGTTGAGGAAGCTCTGGAGTTTTTTGCGAGCATCCCGGCAATTGCCAGACATCTTCAAACTCTGGTGGATGTTGGTTTAGGTTATGTCAGGCTTGGTCAGCCTGCTACAACTCTCAGTGGTGGCGAAGCACAGCGGGTGAAGCTTTCCTCAGAGTTGCAAAAGCGTTCGACCGGTCGCACGGTCTATGTTCTGGATGAACCCACAACAGGGCTTCATTTCGAAGACGTAAGGAAACTGCTAATTGTTCTTCACTCGTTGGTAGAGAAGGGCAACACGGTAATTGTGATTGAACATAACTTGGATGTAATCAAGACCGCAGACTGGATCATCGACATGGGACCAGAGGGTGGCTCCGGCGGGGGCAAGGTTGTTGTGACTGGAACGCCAGAACAAATTGCGAGCCATCCAACCAGCCACACCGCCCGATTCTTAAAGCCGCTACTAGGAAATAGTTCGGCTAAGTCTGCTGAACCAAGGCAGGTAACACAGAAATCTCCAGCCAAGAAGCCTGCAGCGAAGAAACCTGCAGCTGGAAAATCTACAACTAAGTAGCACTCGTGCAGATTACGGACCGACCAACTGATATACCGACCAGCCCCGGGGTTTATCGCTGGCGGGATGAGCAGGATCGTGTGATCTACGTCGGAAAGGCAAAGAATCTAAAGAGCCGAATCAATTCCTATTTTGGAAACGATTTACATCCGA